>NZ_JACHEX010000004.1 GCF_014201655.1 Thermosipho japonicus | reverse complement strand
TTGCTAAATTTATCACTAATATCAGGTGTAATTTCTCCTGTGTCATCAAAGGTTGTGCCATCGCTTAATATTAGGTATGTCCCTAGATAGCCTTCAGATTTAAGTGTAGCATTAGTGTTCATAAGTCCCCATTCAATTTGTTTTTTTCCTAATTCAGATTTTGTATCCATAAGGTATGGTGAAAGTGACCCCCCAGTAGCGTATTTATATAGGGGATCAATGATAGTTTTAAGGCCAGCTTGGATGTCTTTTGAGATAGAAGTTAAAACAAGGTGATTAATTTTTTGTGCACCTTGTGAGACATTTTTAAAAGAAAGGTAAGAAGATATTGTTACGCTAGTAACAGTTGCAAGAATTGAAACAAGAACAAGCGCTAGAATTAATTTTGCCTGTAATTTCATTGCAGCACCTCCTTAATAATAATATTTTTTACATTTACAAAATCATCACCAAAATACCTGTCTCCGTTTATTTTGATAAAGTCAAATTTTTGAAAAAATTCTTCAATACTTTTAGAAGATTTTAATGGTTTTCTAAATTCAAGTGCAACTTTTACAAGCATTGCTTCAATTGTAACTAAGTCAATTATATTGAAGAATATTTTTCTAAGTTTTCTTGCTGCAGTTGCCCCCATACTTACATGATCTTCTTGATAAGCAGATGTTGGTATAGTATCAGCAGAAGCTGGGTGCGATAAGACTTTGTTTTCATTGCATATTGCTGCTGCAGTATATTGCCAAATCATGTATCCAGAATTTAACCCTTCTTTCCCAGAAGCTAAAAATGGTGGTAGGTTTTGGTTTATTAATGGATTTACTAATCTATCAATTCTTCGTTCAATCATGTTTCCAAGATCGGTTAAGGCAATTGAAAGAAAATCTGATACTAATGCAACTGGCTCTCCATGGAAATTTCCACCACTAATAACATCATTGTCAAACACCAAAGGATTATCAGTTGCAGCATTTATTTCGTTTTCTGCAACTTTTTTTGCGTATATTAACGTATCATATACTGCTCCATATACTTGTGGAATTGCTCTTAATGTATAGGCATCTTGAACTTTGTTACAATTTTTGTGAGATTCTCTTATTTGACTGCCGTTTAAGTAATTTCTTAGTAAACTTGCAATGTATATTTGTCCATCATGATTTCTTGCTTTTTGTAATCTTTCATCATAAGCCACTGGAGTGCCAAGTAGAACGTCTACGCATGCTGCAGCTATTAATGTGGCTATATCTAGAAGTTTTAGTGCATCTCTGATTGTTAAGGCAAGAATCGAAGTAATGTATTGAGTTCCGTTTAAAAGACTTAATCCTTCCTTTTCTTTTAACTTTATTGGGTTAATATTTAATTCACTAAGCACCTTTTTCGTTGGTTCTTTCTTTCCGTTATAAATAACATATCCTTCTCCAATAAGTGCCATAGCAATATGAGATAAAGGTGCAAGATCGCCACTAGCACCGACACTACCTTTGTCAGGAACATATGGATAAACTTTTTTATTTAAAAATTCAATTAGTTTTTCTATTACTTCAACTCTTACTCCAGAAAAACCTTTGGCAAGAGAGTTAGCTCTTAGAAGCATCATAGCTCTAACAATATCTTCATCTAAAGGATCACCAATTCCAGCTGAATGCGATAATACTATATTTTTTTGTAGTTCATCTAATTCTTTTTCCGAGATTTTAACATTTACAAGTGCACCGAAACCTGTGTTAATACCGTAAACAGTTTTTCCACTCGATAAAATTTTTTCAATTGTATTTCTTGATTCAGTTATTTTATTTTTAGCAGATATATCTAAATCTACTTTTTCAAAATTGCGAGCAACATTATGGACATCATCTAATCTTAGATTATTACCGTCTATTTTAATCATTTTTTGCTTCCTCCTTTTTCATTTATGGGCAGAATAGGGGGTTATATTATCTTTTTCAATGTATCTTGCCATTATGTAGAGTAAATCAGAAATTCTGTTAATGTAAGCTATCAATTCTTTCCTTACATTTTCCCTTTTTGAAAGTGAAACGATTCTTCTTTCAGCACGTCTTGCAATGGTTCTACATATGTCTAGAATACTACTTTCTTTAGTTGTACCAGGCAATACAAAAGAATTTAGGTTTACCTTTTTTTCATATTCTTCAACTAGCTTTGTTATTTTTTCTTCATCTTCTTTCGAAATTAGGTTTATAAATTTTTCACCTTTGGCAAGTTCGGTTGCAACTCTAAAAAGATCTTTTTGAATATTTTCAATTATTTCTTTTTCTTTTTTGTTTAGAAAATGTTTTGCATAACCTAAATATGAATTAAGTTCATCAACTGTTCCATATGCCTCAACATGTAAATCATCTTTATATACTGTTTCGTTATTTGCGAGTTTTGTTTTTCCATTATCACCTTGCTTTGTAGAAATCATTGTTGCACCTCCTCTGATATAATGCTTTTTAATGTAGTTATTTCATTAAATAATTTGTTTATAAATAGTTCATCTTTTAATACTAGTTCTTTTAAAGTGTCTTGTGGCAAGAACGTGAAAATATTTTTAACGTTTTCACAAGTTTTCTTTGAAATCCTGTTTAAAAAAGTAGGAGTTAGTTTTGAATTCATTTTTACAAAATTATTCCAAAAATCCAAGAAAAGATTGAAATCAGGTTGATAGGTTATTTTATATATCATTGTTGAACCTTTTGATTCTAAGAGATAATTGTATTTTTTTGATAAATCAAGCAATTTAATAAAGATAAATAAGTCAAGTATTTTTTCAGAGTTTTTATAGGAAAAAATTTCAGGATTATCTATTAGAAAATTTGTGTTTAGAGAAATTATTAATTCAATTGAAGAAATTGAATTTTCATATCTTAAAAAATTATTATTTTCGTTAATTTTTAGTTCTAATGCTTTTTTTGCGATAAAGTTCCGTATAAAAAATATTTCAGAATTTTCTTTAGTTAATTTTTGAAAATTATCAAAATCAACCTCAGTGTCTATTTCATACACGTTCATATGTATATTTAATAATTTTTCATTTTTAACAAGATTAAAATTAGGGTTATATAGGGATATATAGTTATAAAAATCTACAAAAAAATTGTTGTTTGATCTTATTATGATTGGCACAACAAACTCAATTAATTCGTTTTTGGAAAACGTTGAATCAATAAATATTTCCAATTTTAATCCTCCTTAAGTATTTTCTTTAATTCTTTTATCTCTTCTTTTAAGGTTTCATTATGTTCACAATTTTTAATTATATTTTTGAGAATTTTTATAGATCTTGAGAATTTTTTGATATTTTTGTTCAAGCTTTTTTCCATTTCTCTGTTGTGAAAAAAGAAAAAGTAAAATATAAGTATTGAAATTGGTATGAATACAAAGTACAATGTTAAATATTTTTTTGGATATAAAACGTAAACAATTGAATAACAGCCATTTGATAATTTAATTTTTTTGAATAACACTTTTTTTCCATTAAAGTAAGTTACATTTTTTACAACTTCTGGGAATACTTCATGCAAATTTTTAAATTCATATCCTTCATTTATAATTTTTTCATTTGTAGAAATATAGAATAGAAAAGTTGAATTTATTCCAGGAACTTTATATAAATTATTTTTAGTTATATAAAAAAGCTCATCTTTATTATTTAAAGTAAGGATGTTAAATCCTTCATTAAGATTTTTGTATTCATACAAAGAACCTCCAAAATAAATTTTATTATCAACAACATATCCATCTGGTTTCTTAACGGAAATATATTCTTTAACCAGCTGATTATAGCTTTTAAATTCATTTTCAGCAATTTTCTTTGAAAAATTGAGTTCTTTAAGAGAGTTGAAATAGTCAATTTTAAATAAAAAATATGGAAACAATAAAAAAAATGTTGTAAGGAGTATTGCTACGAGTTTTTTCATTTAAAATCCCTCAACTTTGCCATTATAATAAGATCAACAAATGAATCATCAAAACGAACAGCCATTTTCTTTCTACCTTCTATTTTATATCCTAGTGAAATATAAAGATTTAAAGCAGCTCTATTATTTTCCATAACTTCTATTTGAATTCTTTTCACATTTTTATCAAAAGCCCATTTTTCAGCTGTTTGTATTAATTTTCTTCCAATACCATTACCGCGATATTCTTTCAAAACTGAAATACCAAATTCTGCAACATGTCTCATTCTTTTTTTATCGTGAATTAAAATTGTAATTTCACCAACTATAGTATTATCTTTTTTTGCTACAAATATATTTCGTAGATCGTTTTCAATGTAAAAATGAATATAATTTTTAAAAGAATTAAAATCCATTAAATCATCTAAGGTAGTTACTAAAAATGGTGTTTCAGACAATATGTTTTTCCTGTATTCATATAGGTTAAAAATATCACTTTTAGAAATTTCTTCAATTAATAATTCAGTATTGGACATTGAATTCCTCCAATAGTTCACCATTGTACTTATATGATTTTACAGTAATAAATTTGTTATTAAATTCAAGAATAATAAAATTGTGAACTTTTGAAAAAAAGGTTAAATTTTCATTGTTAAGTACTTTATTATAGGTGGCAGCTCCACCCCCACCAGTAATTATATAATGAAAATTATTAACAACAAAGTGCTGATAATTATGTTCATGAGCAGAAATTACCAGTTTAACATTTTTGTTTAAAAATATTTCGTGTAGAATTTTTAATTTTTTTACAATGGAGTCTTTATAATGTGGGCCAACCGTAAAGATGGGATAATGAAGGAATACTATAGATTTTTCGTTAGCATAATTTTTAATAAATTCTAAACATTCATTTATTCCAGATTCAGCATCTAAAAATATAAACCTATAACCAAAAAAATCTGAATAATAGTTTTTAACTCCAAAAATTTTATCAAAATAATCACTTGGATTTTCGTGATTGCCTTTTACTACTTGAAAGTATGAACATTTTCTTAAATCATAAGTTATTTCAAAAAATTTTTCCCAGTCATTTATATTATCACCTTTGTTTACCATATCGCCTAAATGGATAACAACGTGTGGATTAAATTTTAAAATTTGAGATACAATTTCGGAGTGAATCTTATCTCCCCATCTTGAATCTCCATATATTGCTACAACGGATGAATCATTCAACGAAAAGTTGAAATTTTCATCATAGTTTTTAACGATTATTTTATTATTAAAATTGAAATATAAAATTTTATTAGTTTCTGGAAAAATTAATATAGAAAAAGTAATTAGGAGAAGAATGACATATTTTTTAAAAGTCATTTATCCTGCACTTCCAGAATTTTCTTTTATTTCAATAATTTCAAACTTGATCTTTTCTTTTAAACTATTTAGAATTTTCATAACTTCATCTAATAGTGAAGAGGTGGTTATTATACGTAATATTTGATTTTCATATTTTCTAATATTTGCTAAATTGTCTTCTGATTCTAAAATATAGCTTAAAAGATGAACATCTTCCTTATCAATTTTTAATAAAACATCTAATTCTTTTTCCAATTTATTCACCTTCCTTATTAAGGAATGGACAATTATCGGTTATTTTTCCTTTGCTTAGATATTCTTTAAAGTGTTTAATAAAAAGTGGTTTTTCTTGTGGACATTCATTTATAAATTTTGCAAATAGTAAAAATTTTGAAGCAGCTTCTTCATCCATATCAAAATAAATTTTCAAGCATGAATTCCATGCTTTTTCTGGAGCTATTCCTAAAATTTCAACTAAGAATTTTTGAACAGCTCTAATGTTTTTATTTTCCATAATTGCAATTTTTTTCCCTTCATCAGTTAAAGTAATTGCTCCTCTTTTTTCATAATAAATCAGCCCTTTTTCAGCTAGGGAATCTAGTGCCTGCTTTGCTGAGGGCATTTTTACACCAGCAAAGTCAGCAATTTTTTTTAATCTTGTCCATCCCATTGAATTTAGAGTCAAAAAAACCATAAGAAGGTATTTTCTTTCTGCTTTTGTTAAATTATATTCTACTGACAAATTATCTACCTCCATAAGTTAACTTTCTACTATTCAATTATACCATATACTAAATTAGTCAATTTCAAGATACTTTTGTAAAAGCTTTAGTGTAGCTTCAATAGCCTCAATATGAGTTCTCTCATAACCATGTGAAGCATAAATTCCGGGACCAACAAGTCCATGTTTTATATCGTGTCCAGCCCTTAAAGCAGCACTAACATCAGAACTATAATAAGGATAAATATCAACTGTATAATTTACTTCAGCAAACTTTGCAGCTTTTATTAATTTTCCAACAATTTCATAATCATATGGGCCACTGGAATCTTTGGCACAAATTGATGCAGAGTAAACATTTGATTCAAGATCACTGCCAACTGCTCCCATGTCTACAGCTATAACCTCAGTAACATCTTCGGGAATATTTGCTGCTCCACCATGGCCAACTTCTTCATAACTTGTGAAAAGCATGTAAACTCTTCTCTTTGGTTCAATTACAAAATCGCGTATTGACTTTGCAAGTGCTATTAATATACCTGCGCTTGCTTTATCATCAAGATGCCTACTCTTAATAAAGCCTGTTTTTGTTACCACAGTTCTGGGATCAAAGGCTACAAAGTCTCCTGGCATAATTCCAAGTTCGATAACATCTTCTTTTGTATAAACTTTCTGATCTAAAACAATTTCCATATTTTCTTCATTTCTTTTTATTGTTCCACTATCCTCATACACATGAACTGATGGATGAATATTATAAATTGTACCGGTAAATTCTTTACCATCTCTTGTGAAAATAGTACAATTTTCATTTTCAATATGACTGAAAGGATAACCACCAATTCTTGTAATTTTAAGTGTCCCTTTATTTGTTATGGATCTTACCATTGCACCTAAAGTATCTACATGAGCAGTAAACATGATTGCATTACTATCACCATGTCCAAGGTCAACTAACAAGTTGTTTTTGTTAGTTAGGTAGTATTTAAAACCAAGATTTTTAAATTCCTCAATTAAGTATTTTATAGCTTTATAGGTGTAACCAGTAGGACTTGGTATATTGCAAAGTTCTACAATCTTGTTAACAGTTTCTTGAACGTATGTCATTCAAATCCCTCCTAATTTGTATTTTTTAAGTTTTTCATTTATATATTGAGAATTATAAAATGAAGAAAATTCTTCAAAGAGTGTTGTATCTTTGTCAGAGAATTTAAAATATAAAGAAGCGTTTTTTATTTTTTTTACTTTTGAATAATCTATGTTTGAAGATTTTGTTATTTCAAAATATGTAAATTCTCTATCTTTGTATTTATAAATAGGTATTTCTAGAATTTTAAAATCACCTTCATAAGAAATTGCAATGTCAACTTCTCCAGAAAAGAGTAATTTGTCGACTTTAGAAATAGATTCTTCACAAATGAATTCAATTTTATGGTTATATTTTTTAGCAAAATCTTTAAGTATTTCTGGGATCAAACCAACAGGTATATTTTGATGATTTTCACAGAGTATTGGTATTTCGACGATTACAACTTTTATTTTTGAATGGATTTTGAATGTTAAAAGGTATACAAAAGTTGATAAAAGAGCACCTAACATTGCTTCGGCTAGTGCTACATCTGGTGCAAGATATAATGTATAAATTGCAACCATTAAAACACTAAGAATTGTTCTATATAAAAAAGAGTTAAAAGTTTTATTTGAGAAAAATATAGAGATTGTTACAAAAATTGCAGTCATTCCAAAAATATACCTTATCATAGCTTTTTTTCCTTTCTTATAATGGAAATGGAAATAAAATAACTTGAAGCAGGGAGACCTACTATTAAAATTAAAATTGTAGATATTATTTTTGGTATTTCATAATTTTTTGTTAATAACCCAATCAATATTAAAATAGCTCCAGAAGTATCGCCGGCACCAATATAGTGGATTTTTTTAAGAATGTTTTTTTGAAAAAAAGCCAAAAAATTTCCAATAAGCATTATTAAAGTACCAAGGTATATAATTATCATAAATCACTCCTGGAAATGAAAGATGATATAACAAAGGTTCCACCGATGGAGAGCAAAAGATAAAAAATACCAATATCTATTAACATTGGCTGTTCTTTAATGTAAGAGTATAATATAATAAGAATTGATACTTTGGTTTGTATTGTAAGTAAAGGTACTAATTTATAATAAATATCTTTTTCTTTTAAAACAGAAATAATTGAAAAAATAATAGAAACAAATATTATATATATCACATTCTCACCTATCTAGTTTATGAATATATAAGAAGTTATTATCATGATCAAAAACAATTGTTTTAGGTGTAAGTGTAATTGTTAAAATTTTAATTAACATTTGAAAATCATCAGTGTACTTTTCCGACTCAATTAATTCCTTTTTTAAGATAGGAAGCATCATTGTTTCATATAAAGCTTTTGGAATGTTAATGCCTAGTTTATAAAAAACTTTTAGAAAATTAAATTTTCCAGGGTTAATAATGATATAAATAAGAATGCTTATAATAATTGAAATATGATAGTTTTCTAGACCAAAGAAAGTTGATAAAAATAAAAAACCAATTAATATATTTATTATATGAGCCATTCTTTTTTTAAAGGCCTCCTCATGAGTTCAACCATAGAATATTTAGGATTTTTGTTATTATATAATATTTCGTAAACTTCATTTGCAATTGGCATTTCAATGTTTTTTTTCTTTGCAATTTCAACAACGGCTTTTACTGTGTAAATTCCTTCGGCAATCATTTTGTTATTTTTTATTAGTTCGTTTAAAGTAGTTCCTTTTGCTATTAGTTCTCCAAACATTCTATTTCTACTGTGGCTACTATTACATGTTACCATTAAGTCACCAACGCCTGGGAGCCCAAAAAACGTTTTTTCATCTGCTCCAAATATTTTTCCAAATTTAATCATTTCATGAAGCGCTCTTGTCATTAAAGCAGCTTTGGAATTATCCCATCCACCTAGCCCGTCTAATATTCCTGCAGCAATAGCCATTACATTTTTAAGTGCACCTGCTATTTCAACTCCAGTTATATCTTCTGACGTATAAACTCTAAAATAATCATTACTAATTAGAGATTGAAAGAGTTTTGCATTACTTCCTGAAACTGTAACTGCCGTTGGTATTTTATTTGCTACTTCTTCAGCATGAGATGGCCCCGAAAGTATTGAATATGGGGTATTCGTGAACTCTTCAATAATTTCTGAAACTCTTTTCAAAGTTTTATTTTCAATCCCTTTTGAAAGATTTAAAATCCCTTTAATATTCCATACTTTAATGTTTTTAATCACGTCTCTAATAAATTGAACAGGAATAGCTATAACTAGAAACTCTGAAAACTCGATGATTTCATTTAAATCATTTGTTGCTTTAAAATTTAGTTTGACATTGGGTAAATAAGAATTCTTAGAGTAATTATTTATTTCATCTACAACTTCTTTTCTTCTAGCCCAAACAAGCACATCATGGCCATTTTCAACTAATAAATTTGCAAATGCACAACCCCAACTTCCAGCACCAAGTATTCCGAATTTCACTGAAGCACCCCCATAATTTTTTTTACAGACCATTTAACTGCAGGAGTTCTATATGGATTTGATTCACTATCTAGTTTTATTACCCAATTTTCATTATCTTTTTGATAGAGCACTAAGAAATAGTGTTGTGAAAAATCACCGTCAGAAGAAATAACTTTAAATATATGAGAGTTAGAATCTAATTCTTTATATATATTTTTTATCACAAAAACTTTATTATTTTCTTTGAATACTCTACCTTTAAGTAGTTTTATTTTTTCTTCGTTTATTTTTCCAGATGCATGTGGCATTTCGTTAACACCTCCGATTAATCTATTAACCTTTACGTCTTTTATTTTTTTAACTACAAGTTTGAATATATCTCTATTGAATTTTATCCATTTTTTTTCATAACGAGTTAAAAATTCACGTTTAGGATTTTTTTCAATGTCAAATACTTCAAAGCATCCTGAATTTTTTGCATTTTCAAAAGCTTCTTTTGCATACCATTCTTGGTCGGTTAAAAGTTCAAATTCTCCATTTTCAATCAGAACATCTGCTAAAGTTTCAAAAAAATCTTGAATTATAATTCGTCTATGTGCCTGTGAGTTTTTATACCATGGAACTGGAAAGTTCATAATAACCTTTTCTATTGAATTGGTATCAAAGAATTCTCTTAATCCAAATCTTGCATCACATAATATTAATTTTGCATTTGTTGCATTGTTTCTTTTTAATTTTCTTTGAGCCTTTACTATAGAAGTAATTGAAAGTTCAAATCCAATATAATTTATATTTTTATGTTTTTGAGTATAATATGCTGCAAATTCTCCATTGCCAAATCCAAGTTCAACATGAAGTGGGTTATTATTACCAAATATTTTTTTCCATTGTAATGGAAATTCTTCATAAAATTGAGGTTTTAACTCGTACTCAGGATAAATCATTTCAACCCTCCTAAGATCTTTATAAAATATTCTGCATGTTTTTTGTAAGTACTATTTGGGAATCTTTCAATAAAATCATTAAATAAAAGATAGGAATTTTCAAAATCTCCCATTTCATAGTAAATTAAAGCTCTATAATAATAAGCATCATCAATAAAATATAAATAATTAAGATTATTTGATAACGCTTTATCAATGATAGTTTCTAGGATATTTTTAGCCATAAGGTAGTTCTTTTGTTTATAGTATTGATATGCTATTAACCACATAAATCTTAAAGTTTCATTTGAATTAGGATCAAATTTTTCAAATAAGGTGATCTGGTTATTTTCATTTTTTAATGGAGAACTAGTCGATATTTTAGTGGACATATAATTTAGTTGTGCTTTTAGTTTTTCAATTTCGTTTTTTAGTTCTTCAAAGTAATTGTTAATGATTGAACTATTGTCTTTTTCTAGCATTTTTTGGTTACTTTCAACTAAAGAAGAAGTGTTCTTGAAAATCTCATTTGCTATATTATTTAGTTTTGAGAGTTCACTTTTAATATTGTAATAGTTTGATGTAATGTTTGATTCTATATTATTTATTGAATTTTTGATAGAAAAAAATACAGGATTAAATAATGAAATAATTGTAAAAATTAATGTTACTACCAAAAGGCTCATAAAAATAATACTAAAATTGGAAGAATTAGATTTTTCTTCTTTAAGAAAATAATTGTTTTTTTCAAATTTTGAAAGCAAATCTTTTAAATATTGCTCATTTGATTTATTTTTTTCTTTAGTGGCTTTTTCAAGTTCAAAAATTATGAGTTGAGATATTTCTGGGATTTCACTTTTTATTTCATCATAGTTAATATTATCATCGATTGATGAGTAAATTTTGTTTAACAATTCTTCTAAATTTAGATTTTCAAGATTTTCAATATTATAAAGTGATTTTAGATCTGAATGAGAAAGATTTTTAAAAATTTCGAGTGCTTCTTCAAAATTTTTAATAAATAGATTGTATTCGAATTTTAAGAAAGGGTATTCAGCTTCAATTATATCAATGATATTTTTAGCAAGTTCAAATTGCCTATCTTTAAGTAGTTTTCTTACAAATTTTATTAAGTTATAATTCATTCTTTCACCTCCGATATGGCCTTTGGGATATTATTTAAAATTTCGCTTATTAGGTTGTAACCTTCGTATTCATAAATCTCAGAAGCAATTCCAAGAATATAAACTGCTGCTAAACTACTTTCCAAAACATTACCGCTTTGCGCCAAAAAACCTCCAATTAGCCCACTAAGTATATCGCCACTTCCGCCTTTTGAAAGTGATGTGTTTCCCGTTACATTGAAAAATATTTTTTCTCCATCAGAAATAATTGTAGTAACATCTTTTAAAACTAGCAAAAGATTATATTTTTCAGCAGTTTCTTTGACAAGCTTATAATTGTATTTTACAGAATCTAAATCAAGTTCTAAAAATTTTGATAATTCACCAGGGTGTGGAGTAATAACTATATTCTTTTTTTCAGAAAGTATATTCTTATGCTTTCTTAATAAATATATTGCATCTGCATCAATAACAACAGGAGAATTTATATTTTTTAATAATTTTACAATAAATTCTTCCGTAGAAGGATTTCTACCTATACCAGGACCTATTACAACCGAAGTTTTTTCATCAATATATGGAAGAATTAAGTTAATATGAGATTTATCAAAATAATCTTTACTAATTGTTATAGGTATAATTCCAAGTTCGTGATTTAAAGCAACAGCAGCTGATTTTTCTGTAGAGAAAAGCATGATTTTTCCAGCACCTGATCTAATAGCTGCTATTGAGCTAAGAACAGGTGCGCCAATATAATCTTTTGAACCTCCGATAATAACAATTTTGCCATATGTTCCTTTATTACTTTCTTTTAATCTTTTTGGGATGTTGAAATGTTCTTTAGTTAGTAAAATTTTATCGCATGGGTTCAAATCTTGAAGTACTTTTGGTATGCCTATTTTAGCAACTTTAAGTTTTCCGGAAAATTCCCTTCCTGGAAATAAAATATGGCCAATTTTTGGAAATTCAAAAGTTACCGTTAGATCACTCCTAATTGCTGTACCTAAAATTTTACCTGTATCAGCTGAAATTCCTGAAGGAATGTCGACAGAGACGGTATAGTTTGAGTATAGGTTTATAAAATTAATAATTTCCGCATATATTCCTTCTACATTTTTCGAAAGTCCTACACCAAAAATGGCGTCTATAATAATGTCAGAACTTTTTATTATATCAACAACTTCTAGTATGTTATCATTCTTTAATTTAGTTACTTCTCCACCAAGGCTTTTAAATATATTTAAATTTGTTGTAGCCTCTGAAGTAAGTTTTTCAGAAATTAATATTACTTTAACTGCTTCTGTATAGTTTAATAATTCTCTTGCTATAACTAGACCATCTCCACCATTATTTCCGGGGCCACAAAATACAGCATAACTATATTTTTCGAGGTTTTTAAATTCATTCCACATTACTTCAATTGTTGAAATACCCGCTCGTTCCATTAAAATTAAACTATTTATTCCGAAGTCTTTTATTGCTCTCTCGTCTAACATTTTAATTTCATTACTTGTTACTAGTCTCATAAATATCACTCCTATATAGGAATTTGTATAAAAAATAAGCTTTCATTACTTTGTTGTAATAATTTGAACCAGCTGTTTTTACAATTTCATTTGAAGCATTAGGTCCGGTATTATAATAACTAATTGTTTTTTGTAAATCTTTAGTAATATTATAAAGATATTCCAAATATGTTATCCCTAATAAGATATTATCTTTTGGAACTTTTAAATTGTAATTTGTATTAAATTTATTGTTGATCCATTCAGCGGTCGAAGGTAGAACTTGCATTAATCCGTAGGCACCGACATTTGAAATAGCATTAGTTTTAAAACTACTTTCTACTTTAATAATACTCAAAATTAATAATTTATCGAAACTACTATTTGGTATTAGTTCAATATACTTTAAAGGGTATAACTCGTATAAATAGAATATACAAGTTATTATAAGAAGAGAAATTAATAAGATGAAAAATCTCAAATTATTCACCTCAGTAATATTTTAACATAAAAAAATATAGAAAATATCCTGAAATTGAAATAAAAGGCCCAAATGGAATGATTTTATTCTTTTTAATAATGGCATAAATTAAAGCTGAAATTGATGAAAATAGCAATAAATAGATACTTAAAGGAGGGATTAAGAGAAATGAAAATGGTGCAATTAGATATATATCTCCTTCCCCTAGGCCTTCTTTGTATATTTTTTTTATTACTAAAAAAATAATCATTATTGTAATTAAAGAAAGAGTTTTAAGATACCATAATTCATATCTTAGTAATAAGTCTATAATACTTACTGTCCATATTAAAATCCATGAAAAATCAGGTATCATCATTATTGAAAAATCAATGAATATGGCTGGAATTATAGCAAATACAATAATATTTAACAATATTGCTTCTGTATAATTAAAAAGAATACTATGAATTAGGAAAAGAACTCCAACAATGCATTCAACAAAAAAATACCTAAAAGGAATTTTTGAACCACAATATCTGCATTTTCCTCTAAGTAAAAGATAACTTAACAATGGAACATTATCATACCATTTTAATTGATGTTTGCAGATAGGGCAAAAAGAACGTGGAGGATCATAAATTTTAATACCCTCCACGCTTCTATAAATAATTACATTTAAAAAACTACCTAAAATTATTCCTAAGAGAAAATTTAAAAAATACCACAAAGTTCTTTCTCCTTTTTTGTTAGATATTTATCAAAGATTTCCTTTTTACCAAACAAATACCAAAAATCATTTTGTTTGAGTTCTTCATAATATTTTCTTGCCTCTTCTATTTTTCCCAATTTTATGTAAGGAACAACTAATAATGCTTTTAGATGAAGTGAATCAACTGTGTTATCAATCATTGGTTCAATTACTTCTACAATTTCATCATATTTATTATACTTCATCTTTATTTTAGCCCATATTTCAATTCCATTTGGATCAATTGGTTTTGCATTAAGTATTTCTTTTTCAACTGTTTCAGCTTCTTTAGTTTTGCCCATTTCTCTGTAAATTTGAGATAATTCATACATCGCAATAATGTTATTATTGTCAATTTCTAAAAGTTTATTTAGAATATTTGCAGCTTTTTCATAATTTTTCATTCTTGTATATGCATCTGCAATCATGAAATAAGTGAATATGTCATTTGGAGAATATTCAATTTCTTTAAGCCAATAGCTGATAGCTTTTTCATAATCTCCTTGGTTATAGTAAACTTCACCTAATGTTGAATATGATTGTACGAGCCAAGGATCTATTTCAACAGCCCTGTTAAGAAATTTTATTCCTTCTTCAATATTTCCTAATTCGATATGTATGCTTCCTAGAAAATCATAAGCCGGGGCAAAATTTTTGTCAACCTTAATAGCAAATTCTAAGATATTTTTAGCATCACCAAGTAGATCCTTATCAGCATATTCTATAGATAATTCATAAAGCCCATCAACAGTTGCATGCTGAAAAAGTTCAGGTGTTATGTTTTTTTCATTGAAGAAAGAAACAAGCTCAGACCAAATTATTGGTGAATAAAATGAATCATTCAAGATGGTTATGTTTTTCTCTATAAATTCTAGGTTTTCGATCTCGTTTAAAAATGCTTTGTCATTAAAATCTTTTTTCATATTATACCAATCTCCACCATAAAACAAATCTCTCAACATAATATACAATGGTGATTCATCGGTTATTGTAACAATTTTATCTTTTACCATCATTTCAACCTTCATAATTATCACCTCCGAATAATTGTTACCTTACATTTACATTATAACATAATATGTAAAAATTGAAAACAATATTTTAGAACTTAAAAGTGATATTTAAAGTCAAATAGTTCAGAAATTGTAAATAATCGTTGAAAAATCGATATTATAGAAAGTGGAGGTGATATTTGTGAAGAAGTTTTCTGTTATGCTTATTTTAGGTTTTTTTTCATTAATGATTTTTTCGTATGTAAATCCTGATTATGTCAGCCCAGTTACAAAGGTAGTTGAAGAAGCTGCACCGGCAGTTGTTAAAGTTGAGGCAACAGTTTATTCAACCTCATATATTGATCCATTTATTGAAGATTTCTTTAAAAGGTGGTTTGGCGATATTCCAAAACAATATCAACAAAAAGGAACAAGTCTAGGCTCGGGTTTTATATTTGATAAAGAAGGGTATATTTTAACGAATTTCCATGTTGTTGACGGTGCTGAGGAAATTAAAGTGAGTTTGTTGGATGGAACAGAATATAAAGCTGAATATATTGGTGGAGATAAAGAATTAGATATAGCTGTTTTAAAAATTGATCCCAAAGATAGGGATTTACCAGTTCTAGAATTTGGGGACTCTGATAAAATAAAAATTGGAGAATGGGCAATTGCTATAGGGAATCCATTAGGGTTTCAACATACAGTAACTTTGGGTGTAGTTTCAGCTGTTGGTAGAAAAATACCAAAGCCGGATAATTCAGGTTATTATACAAATTTAATCCAGACTGATGCTGCAATTAATCCTGGTAATAGTGGAGGTCCATTGTTGAATATACATGGTCAAGTAATAGGTATAAATACTGCAATTATTGCACCTTCTGAAGCGATGAATATAGGTTTTGCAATTCCAATTAATACAGCAAAAAGATTTATTGATAGCATTATAAAAACAGGTAAAGTTGAAAAAGCATATCTTGGTGTGTATATGCAAACAGTGACTGATGAATTAAAGAAGGCTTTAGGATTAAAAGTTAGTAAAGGTGTTTACATAGCACAAGTTGTTAAAAATTCTCCAGCAGAAAAAGCCGGTTTGAAAGAGGGAGATGTTATACTAGAAGTTGAGAATATGTCAGTATCTTCTGCAGGTGAACTTGCATCTATTATTCACAATTATACCCCGGGCTCAAAAATAAAAATAAAAATTGATAGAAGGGGCAAGGAAATTGAGCTTGAAGTCATTTTAGGTAGAGTCGAGGAAAGCTTTGAAGAAGAGGTAGAAGCCCAGGAATTTGCAGGGATTATTGTAAAAGATATTGACAGGGCTGATAGAGAAAAGTATCAGATACCCGAGGAAGTAAATGGTGTAATTGTAGTAAAAAGTAAAAATGGATTCATAAAAGAAGGATATGTAATTTACAAAATGGCTATAAGTGGAAAAACATACAAGATTGAAAATATAAATGACTGGAATAATACAATAAAAAATGTTAAAAAAGGAGATTATGTTGCTTTCTTCTATTATTATAAAGGAGCTACAGGTATCTTTTCATTCGGATACTAATTTTTTCAATAAACCGGCTTTTTAGCCGGTTTTTTTGTTTTATTTGAAAAATGTAATTAAAATCTTCTTTTTTCTTGACATTTTGTGATAATAATTATAAAATTGTAGTAGTTTTTGGTAAAAATATATTGGAAACGATTCCGAATGGAGGTATATAAGATGGACGTTTCAAAAAAATTAAAAGATGAGAAATACAGAACTTCAAAAAAGGTAAAGGATTTAAAAGAAAATTTTATTGATCATCTCAATTTAACTCTAGGGAAAGATTTTAAAAATGCAACGATGTGGGATAAGTTTTTTGCATTATCTTTGGTAGTCAAAGATAGGGTTTTGGAAAGATGGTTAAAAACTCAGAAAAAATATTATGAATCGAATGATGTTAAAAGGGTATATTATTTATCTATTGAATTCCTTATGGGACGTCTTTTATACAATAATATTTTAAATTTAAAAATTGATAAAGAAATAAAAAAAGCAATGGATGAAATTGGACTTAGTCTTGATGAGCTTTCTGAAATTGAGCCTGATGCAGGCCTTGGGAATGGTGGTCTTGGAAGATTAGCTGCTTGCTTTTTAGATTCAATTGCTACTTTATCATATCCAGGATACGGATATGGTATTAGATATGAATATGGTATCTTTAAGCAACTAATAAAGGATGGATTTCAAGTCGAGGTTCCTGATGACTGGCTAAAAAACGGAAATCCATGGGAGATAGAGAGAAAAGATAGAGCAGTTAAAGTAAAATTCTTTGGTAGAACTGAAAGTTATAAGGATAAAGAAGGAAATACTCGATTTAGATGGGTAGATACATATGATGTAATAGCTCTTCCGTATGATACTCCTGTTGTTGGATATGGTAATGACGTTGCAAATACATTAAGATTATGGTCTGCTAAGCCAATTACTGAGTTTGATTTTGATAATTTCCAAAAAGGAAATTACGTAAAAGCTGTTGAGTCTCAAGCAATAGCTGGTGCAATTTCAAAAGTGTTGTATCCTAATGATGCATTTTATGCAGGAAGAGAGTTGAGGTTAAAACAAGAATATTTCTTTGTTTCAGCTTCAATTCAAGATATCATTAGAAGATTTAAGGCTCAATTTGGCAATAATTTTGACATTTTCCCTGAAAAGAATGTAATCCAGCTTAATGATACCCACCCAGCATTGGCAATTCCAGAGTTAATGAGAATACTTGTAGATGAAGAATTCTTACCCTGGGAGAAAGCTTGGGAAATAACAACAAAAACTTTTGCTTATACCAATCATACTGTTATGCCTGAAGCATTGGAAAAATGGGAAGTTCATCTTTTAGAAAGATTGCTACCAAGACATTTGGAAATTATGTATGAAATTAATGCAAGATTTTTAGATAATGTTTCAAAGTATTATCCTGGAAATGTTGAGAAGATTAGAAATGTTTCAATTTTTGAAGAAGGTCATGTTAAACAAGCGAGAATGGCTAATTTGTCTGTAGTTGGATCATTTTCAGTAAATGGTGTTTCAAAACTTCATACTGATATATTAAAAGAACGTGTATTTAAAGATTTTTATGATATATGGCCAGAAAAGTTTAATAATAAAACTAACGGTATTACTCAAAGGCGTTGGCTATTACAAAGTAATCCTGAACTTTCAAGGTTGATTACTGATACGATTGGTGATGAATGGATTGTTAATTTAGATCATCTTAAAAATTTAGAGAAATATGCAGACGATAAAGTTTTTTTGAATGAATTTTATAAAGTTAAACAGAATAATAAAATTAGATTATCAAATTATATTAAGAAGGAATTGAATATTGATGTAGATCCTGACTCTATTTTTGATGTTCAAGTCAAAAGACTCCATGAATATAAAAGGCAATTATTGAATGTAATGCACATAATTTATTTATACCAAACGTTAAAAGAAAATCCTGAGCAAGATATATATCCACGAACGTTTATTTTTGGAGCAAAAGCAGCCCCAGGGTATAGAATGGCAAAATTAATTATAAAATTAATAAATAGTGTAGCAGATGTAATAAATAATGATAAAGAAATTGCAGATAAGATAAAAGTAGTCTTTGTGCCAAATTATAATGTATCTCTTGCAGAAATAATAATTCCAGCCGCAAATGTTAGTGAGCAAATTTCGACTGCTGGTAAAGAAGCTTCTGGAACTGGGAATATGAAGTTTGCATTGAATGGAGCGTTAACAATTGGGACTCTTGATGGAGCAAACATAGAAATAAAAGAGTGTGTTGGTGATGAAAATATATTCATTTTTGGATTGACTGCAGAACAAGTAGCTAAACTCAAGGAAAGTAGGTTGTATAATCCATATGAGATATATTTAAGAAACGAAAATATAAGAAAGATTTTAGATGCTATTAATAACGGTTATTTTAATAAAAAAGATCCGGATCTTTTTAAAGATATTTTCCAATCACTTTTGTTCGGTTTAAATGGAGCTCAAGCAGATGAATATATGCTACTTGCAGATTTTGATAGTTATAAAACGAGACATAAAGAGATTGATTTTATATACAGAGATAAGTATAGATGGAATAAAAAAGCGCTTCTGAATGTTGCAAGAGTTGGTATGTTCTCTAGTGATAGAACTATAAGAGAGTATGCTAAAGATATTTGGAAAGTTAAAAGTATATAAATATAAAATAATATTGTTGCCGAGCTATTTAGCTCGGCGTTTTTTATGCTAAAATAAATATTAGGAGGTGTTTAAATGTATAAAGAAAAGTACTTAATTCAGTTTCAGAAAAATGAGATTACAGAATATTATGTTTATAAAAAACTTGCTAGTTTTTCTAAAAATAAGAGAAATAAAAACGTTTTAATAAAAATAGCAGATGATGAATTAAAGCATTATTATTATTTTAAAAAATACACAAATAAAGAATTAAAACCAAATATTTTTAAAGTATGGTGGTATACATTCTTGTCATTTTTATTTGGCTTAACTTTTGCATTAAATGCAATGGAAAAAGGTGAAGAATCGGCACAAAAGAAGTATAAAGATTTAATTGGAAAAATAAATGAAATAAATGAAATAATTAACGATGAAAATATTCATGAAAAGGAGCTTTTATCACTAATTGATGAAGAAAAGATAAATTATATAAGCTCAATGGTATTAGGATTGAATGATGCACTTGTTGAACTTACTGGAACGCTTGCTGGATTGACTTTTGCTTTTCAAAATTCAAGAATGGTGGCATTATCTGGAATTATTACAGGAATTGCAGCATCACTTTCAATGTCAGCATCTGAATATTTATCTCAAAAAGCAGATAAGAATTCTCAAAATCCATTAAAAGCAGCTATATATACTGGAATTGCTTATATTTTAACGGTTATATTTCTTGTAATACCTTATCTTATTTTTTCAAATCCAATGATTTCTTTATCTTTTTTAATTGTAAATGCAATAGTTGTTATATTATTGTTTTCGTATTTTGTTTCTGTTGTTCAAGAAAAGACATTTAAACAATATTTTTTAGAAATGTTTTTAATTAGTTTTGGCGTAATGATTGTATCATTTATTATAGGTATTATTGCAAAGAAATTATTTAATATTGAAATTTAGTCATTTTTATTTTTGTTTCTCAAAATTTCAATTATTAAAAACAAAATTAACACTATTATAGAATAAATGGAGTTAAGAGCTCTTGCTTGAGGGATTTTCCTTGAACTAAGAAGTCTATATATTGAAATGGAGAAGGTAGAAACCGGTGGAGTAGATAATGTAATGGTTGCAGACATTTCTCCTAAAGAAAGCGTAAATGCATAAACAAAAGCGGTAAGTATATGATATTTCATTTGAGGAATTCTAATTTTGAAATTTAAAATAAATGAATTAGCTCCATCAATTAGTGCTGCTTCTTCTGAAAACTCATCTAATGTTTTCCAACCACTGGAAATAATCCCAAAAACAATAGGAAGACTTATAAGTGAGTAAATTATTGGTATTGCAATAAATTGACTTATTCCTATAGCAATATATGAAAATGCAAGTGTTACAGGTGAAATTGCTGCAGGTATTAACATTATATATTCTAGTTTTAATTTTTTTCTAATGTTATAATAAGAAGCGATGGTTGATATTAATATTGTAAGTAAAGATGCAGATATTGAAAATATTAGGGTAAAAATGATCATCGATTGAAAACTAGTTCCAATATAGCGTTTAAGATCTAAAGAAAATAGTAATTTAAAATTTTCAATCCCAAATCCACCGCCATATTTAATAAAACCAGAAAGCAGAGAGTAAATAAGAGGAATAAATATAAATATAGTTGTTAAAAATAGATAAAAATAACCCCAAATTGGGAATTTTTCTTTCAAAGATTTTCCTGATAAGAATGTGTGCTTTTCGAATGATAAAATATATGAAATGAGCGATATTGATATTATTTGGACTATCGATAAAGTAAGTGCACTTTTAAAATCAAACAAGATTTTTGTATACATATAAATAGCAACTTCGATTGTAGAATATTTTATGCCACCTAATATTAGTACAACTGAAAAGCTCGTAAATGTATATACATACGTCAAAAGAAAGGCCTTTAAAATTGATGAAAGAATTAATGGAAATTCAATTTTAAAAAAGATTAATAAATTATTTGCGCCATCTAATTTTGCAGATTCTATAATACTAGAATCTATTTTTTCCCAAGTTTCTCCAACTATGCGGATAAAAAGTGGAAAATTGTAAAAAACATGGCCGATAATTATAGCAGAAAAAGTATAAAGTAGTCGTTGGTTAAAACCAAATAACTTAAGAAATTTTGTGATTAATCCATTGTTTCCGAATGTCATTAAAAAACCTATGCTCATTGTTACTCCCGGTAAAATAAAAGGAATGGCTGACAGTATTCTAAAAGTGGATTTTAAATAATTATTCATTTTTGTTCTAGCAACGATATATGCTCCAGGAAGGCCTATAACGGTTGCTAATATAGATGAGATAAAAGCTTGATAAATAGTGAATTTGATAATATTAAAGTTATCAGAAATTGATTTGATATTTATACCACCTATCTTTATAAATAAAAAAGTAAATGGGAGGACAACTCCTCCCATTATAAATGTAATTGGAATTAGCCACCAATTACTTCTTTTGACCATTCTTTTAAAATCCTTTCTTGATTCTTATAAATATCATTTTTTATCTCAAGAACTTTTTTTATTTCAGGAACATATTTAAAAGCTTCAGGTAACTTTACATTTGTAACAGGAAGCATCCATTGATTTAAAGGAACTTTTTCTTGAAATTCATCTGAAAGTAGAAATTCTATGAATTTTTTTGCAAGTTCTACGTTTTTAGCATTTTTTACAAGTGAAGCATATTCAACTTGAACAAATGCACCTTCATCTAAAATTACTGGAACGTATTTGACGTTGCCATAGTAATAATAGCTGTATGCACCATCGGTTGCATAGCTAACCATGATATCAGCTTCGCCTGATTCTAACATTTCAAATGCTTCGTCCCATCCTGGTGTTATTGTCAGTAAATTGTCTTTAAATTTGGACCAAAAATCCAAATATTTTTCATTAAATGCCGCAATAGTCCATAGAAGAAAGCTAAGACCAGTGCTTGAAGTTCTAGGATCTTCAACAACGATTTTTCCTCTAAATTCATCTTTTAAAAGATCGTTAAAGCTTTTTGGTGGATTTTTAATTTTTTCCTTGTTATAAACAATAGCAATTGCACCAAAATCATATGGAGTGCCGTATTCATTATACAATTCTGGATATTTTAGCAAAGATAAATTTTCAGGTTTAAATTTTTGAACTAGATCATTTTCGATGGCTCTAATTAATAACGCTTGATCAAGACCAACTATTACATCAGCTTTAGGATTATTTTTTTCAAGCATAAGTCTTGAAAGCACAGTTCCAGCATCACCAAAAGATAAAAGTTCTACTTTACAACCATACTTTTTTTCAAAAATTGGAACAATTTCTTTACCAATACCAGATACAAAACTGTCATATGTATAAACGACAAGTTTTTCTACTGATAATGAAATTACTGAGATAGTTAATATTAAATAAATAAGTGCTTTTTTCATATAACCCCTCCTTTTAAAATAAAAAATTCCCTCCTTTTTGGAGGGATTTTGCATCCCATCCCTCCGCCGGTATTACCCGGTTCAGGTTCTAAGGGTCGAAGGTTTCCACCTTCCTCTCAGCCCCGGATTGTGGAGCTCCCCTTGGGATGCTTCTATTATACTATATCTTATAAAGTACATCAATAAAATATTTTCTATAATTTGTTACTATAAAGTTAACTAAAAACTATCAGTTAAGTTAAGCGACAAGTTTTGCTTAACATGATTGTTACATATAATTTTGGATAATTTTTCAATCGGCTACAAAAATTTAATTGAATTAGTAAAAAAGTATTATATACTAATGAAAGTGAAGGAAGGTGATTGGAGTTGTTTGAAGGTTTACAAGAAAAACTTTCTAAAGCTTTTAAGACGCTTTCGGGAAAAGGAAAAATCACTGAAAAAAATATAAAAGAAGCAATAAAAATGGTAAAGTTGTCATTGTTAGAAGCTGATGTAAATTACAAGGTAGTAAAGGAATTTATTGCAGAGGTAACTGAAAAAGCCACAGGTGAGGAAGTATTAAAGTCGTTAACCCCGGATCAGATGTTTATTAAAATTTTAAGAGATGAATTAATTAGGGTTATGGGAGAAAAATCCCAATTAAGTCTTGTACATTCTCCCTCTTACATTATGATGGTTGGACTTCAGGGAAGTGGTAAGACTACATCGGCGGCAAAACTTGCAAATTTGCTTAAGAAAAAAGGAAAAAAGCCATTTTTGGTTGCTGCTGATACATATAGACCTGCTGCGATAGACCAATTAATAACGTTAGGAAAGAAAATTGATGTGCCAGTTTTTTGTGGCGATCGAAAAAATCCAGTTAAAATAGTTCGTGAGGCTATAAAAGAAGTTAAAGATAGTGGATACAATGTTGTAATTTTTGATACTGCGGGGCGTTTGCATATTGATGATGAAATGATGAATGAATTGGAAGAAATAAAGGATATTCTTAATCCAGATGAAATATTGATGGTTGTGGATGCCATGGCTGGGCAAGATGCTGTAAATTCTGCAAAGATTTTTAATGAACGATTGGATGTTACAGGATATGTAGTTACAAAGATGGATGGAGATGCAAGAGGTGGCGTGATACTTTCGATAAGGTATATTACTAATAAACCAATAAAATTTATTGGAGTTGGAGAAAAGATAGAAGACTTAGAAGAGTTTCATCCTGAAAGGATTGCTAGTAGAATTTTAGGTCTTGGAGATGTTTTAAGTTTAATTGAGAAAGCTGAGCAAGAACTTGATAAAGATAAAATGCAAAGACTAGGTAAAAAGATGCTTAATGCAGAATTTACACTTGAAGATTTTCAAGAGCAATTAAAAGAGATAAAAAAGTTAGGTTCATTATCAAAAATTGTTGAGATGTTGCCAGGTAGTCCGAAAGTGGATATAAATCAGAGTGAAAAAGAATTAAAAGTAATTGAAGCAATAATTAATTCAATGACACCTGAAGAGAGAAGAAATCCAAAAATTTTAAATGCTAGCAGAAAAAAAAGAATAGCAAAAGGTAGCGGTACAAGCGTTCAAGAAGTGAATAAACTTCTTAAAAACTATGAGGAAATGAAAAAAATGATGAAGATATTTAAGAAAGGAAAATTACCATTCAATCTAAAAGGATTTAAAATTTAAAAAATTTGATGGAGGTGTTTAGAGTGGTAAGGATAAGATTAACTCGTATGGGAAAGAAAAAACAACCATTTTACAGAATTGTTGTTGTGGATCAAAGAAAGAGAAGAGACGGTGCATACATTGAAAGTTTAGGTTACTATGATCCGATTAAGGATCCATATATTTTGAATGTTGATGTTGATAAGGCTGTAGAATGGATTATGAAAGGAGCACAGCCAAGTGATACTGTAAGGAATTTATTAAGAAAAGCAGGAGTATTTAAAAAGGTTGATGAGCTTAAGAGAACAAAGAAGGAGGAAAATAAATGAAAGAACTCCTTGAGTATATGCTCAAGGGGATTGTAAAAAATCCCGATGAGGTTGTTGTATTGGAGTTTGAAGAAAATGGAAAAAAAGTGTTTGAAATATCCGTTAATCCTGAGGATGTCGGTCAAGTTATTGGAAAAGATGGGAGAACAATAAAGTCAATAAAAATTTTGTTATCTTCTATAACGGATGAGAATAATTTTATTTTGAAGGTGGTAAGATGATAAAAACTCTCCGGGAGCTTTTGAACGGAAAGGTTGCAGTTGCAATTTTAGGAAAAACACATGGGCTCAAAGGAGAGTTAAAATTGCATCCGTTTACTAATTTTCCAGAAATTATTGAGTCTTTGGAAGATATTTTTCTTTATAATGAAAATACAAAACAGTTTATGGTTGCAACTGTAGAAAATTTAAGATTAGCTGATGGTTACTACATTATTAAACTAAATGGTGTTGAAAATGTTGAAAATGCTAGAAAATTTGTAGGTTCAAAAGTTTATATTAATAAGGATGAATTACCAAATTTATCGGATGATGAATATTATTTCTTTGAAATAGTTGGAAGCCAAGTTATAGATGAGACGGGAAAAGTTTTAGGAATTGTTGATGAAGTTATACAAACAGGTAGTAATGATGTAATAGTAGTTAATAAAAATAAAGAAGATGAAATTTTGATACCTGTGATTTATGATTATATTTTAACTTTAGACAAGAAAAATAAAAAAATTGTTGTTAAAGTACCGGAGTGGTTGGATTGAAAATTAGTGTTTTGACAATTTTTCCAGAAATGGTTGAAGTAATAAAAAAATATGGAGTTATTTCACGAGCTGTTCAAGAGAATAAAATAGAGATTAGCATTTTTAATTTGAGAGATTTTACAAGTGATAAGCACAGAACTGTCGATGATTATCCTTTTGGTGGCGGTCCAGGAATGGTTATGAAGCCAGAGCCGTTCTTTAAGTTTTACGACTTTTATGTTAAAACTTTTGGAAAACCTCATACAATTTTAACTAGTCCACAAGGAAGAACTTTCAACAATGATCTTGTCAAAGAGTTAAGTTTAAAAGAGAATTTGTTAATAATTTGCGGTAGATACGAAGGAATTGATGAGAGAGTAATGGAAATAGTTGATGATGAAATTTCAATTGGAGATTATGTTTTAACTGGTGGAGAACTTCCAGCTATGGTAATGATTGATGCAATTTCGAGGTTTGTTCCTGGAATAATTTCTGAAGAATCTGTAATAGAAGAGTCTTTTAATACTGGATTATTAGATCATCCTCATTATACGCGTCCAAGAGAATTTAATGGTAAAAAAGTTCCAGAAGTATTATTGGAAGGCAACCATGAAAAAATTGAAATTTGGAGAAGGAAGATGTCTTTGAAAAAGACTATTCAAAGAAGGCCAGATTTATTTTTAAAGAAAGAATTTGATGAAGTTGATAAAAAGGCTTTGCTTGAACTTTTCAGGGAGTTGATTAATAATGTTAAGTAAGTTGTATATTGCTTTAATTCATTATCCTATATTAGGCAGAGATGGGAAAATTATATCAACAGCAGTGACGAATTTAGATATACATGATATTGCACGAACAAGCAGGACATATAAAATTAAAAGGTATTATTTAGTTAACAATCTGCCAGCACAGCAGGATATAGTAAAAAAGGTTTTAGAATATTGGAGAGAAGGATTTGGAAAAGAGTATAATCCAAATCGTTCTGAAGCACTTTCATTAGTTGAATTGAAAGCTTATTTTGAAGATGTATTAGAAGATATCGAACGGTTGGAAGGGCAAAAACCTATTATAATGTTTACTTCTGCTAAAATGCGAGAAAATACGATAAGTTTTGAAGAAGGAAGAAAAATGGTACTTGAATCAGAAAAACCTATTTTAATATTGTTTGGAACAGGTTGGGGAATGCCCGATGAGATATTGTCCAAATGCAATTATGCATTAGAACCAGTAAGAGCAAAAAGCGATTTTAACCATTTATCTGTTAGGGCAGCAGTTGCTATTATTCTTGATAGATTAATTGGAGAAAATGTATAGTATAAAGGGAGGGATTAACATGAGTATGGATAACCTTGTTAGAATTATTGAAAAAGATCAGATTAAGGATGTTCCAGAATTTAGACCTGGTGATACAGTAAAAGTTTATGTTAGATTTAAAGAAGGAAACAAAGAAAGAACACAAGCATTTGAAGGAATTGTAATTTCTATGAGAGGTTCTGGTATTAGCAAAACTTTTACAGTTAGAAGAATTGGTGCAAATGGTGTTGGTGTAGAAAGAATTTTCCCATTGTATGCTCCAATAATTGAAAAGATTGAAGTTGTTAGAAGAGGAAAGGTAAGAAGAGCAAAATTATACTATTTAAGAGAAGTACGCGGAAAGGTGAAAATTAAGGAGAGAAGGTAATTAACAATGAAAAAATCTCCTAAAGAAATTGCCAAAGAAGTTGTGATTACACTTTTGTATGCAATTGTTGCAGCAACTATTATTAGATTATTTGTTTTTGAAACTATGTTGGTCCCCACAGGATCTATGATCCCAACGATTAATATTGGGGACCGCCTTTTTATTGAAAAAATTACATATCAAGCACGTGAGCCAGAAATTGGTGAAATTGTGGTATTTTGGACTCCATTTAGAGATGAAAGAGCAGAGCAAATGTTAAGAGCATTTGACAAGTTTATGGATTTATTTGCTCCATCTAAATTTAAGGGACATGTAAAATATGTAAAAAGATTAGTTGCTAAAGAAGGGGACATAATTACTTTAAAGAATGTAGATGGTAATTGGAAATTATTTGTTAACGGCAAAATTCCAGAAAACTTAAAGAATGTTAATTATCAACCTGATGGTATTTTTAAATATCCTAATTTGTGGAAATATTTAGACCAAGCAAGTAGGTTAAGAGATAATAAAACTGAATATAGAAATTTTTTGTATAATATCGCACTTAATAATGGAACTGAACTTGCGAATACTATATTCAGCATAATTGGAGGAATGGATCCTGTCCCATATGGAATACCATATCATGAATATGTAGATGAATATTTAAAACCAAAGAATATAGATTTTGATGATTATGTCTGGACTGAAAATGGAGAGGTTTATATTAAAATTCCAAAAGGTTTTTACTTTTTCATGGGCGACAATTCAAAGGAAAGTTTAGACAGTAGATATTTTGGTTTTGTTCCAAAAGAAGCAGTGATTGGAAGACCTATATTGAGAATTTGGCCTTTCCAAAGTTTTGGACCAGTTCAGCCGTTGCCAAGATTAAGTGATTAAAATAATTTTGAGAAAATTTATGAGTCAACTAAATACCCCATCCAATTTATATTGGATGGGGTTATTTTAGTGATATTTTATGAAAAACAAATATTATTGAACTAACACGACTTTTTCAACTGCTTTTTCAGCAATGATTTTTTTAGTACCAGCTCCATGTGATATTAGTTTGAATAACTTATCTGAGTTTAAAACATTAATTCCTGCAAGTAATTTAACTGGAAAAACATTGGGGGCTAAAGAAGTAGAAGGCCCAACGATTGCAACATTATCAGTTTTTACATAATTTAGTATCCAATCTATAGAGCCATTTACAATCGCAGAACCTGATATAACAACAACTGAACATTTGGGAAGTAGATCAACTATAGCCCAATCAGGTAAAACTTCATCACTACCTTTTCTATTTCTATCGAATATTAATATATCCCAAGCTTTAGGTTTCCATGAGTTTATTAAAGGATCAATTCTACCTATAAATCCTATTGTGTCATCAAGGCCTACATTAATATATTGGCTTAGATCGCCTGGAGAATACATATTTTTAATTTCTGGAGTTGAAAATACGGCATTTAATGTTGCATAAGCAACAGATCTTATTAAAGGATCAGGAGAAAATAGACCAATATTTAGGATATCTTTTACTTTCATTCCTGGATTTATCTTGCTTACTGGGTTTCCAAAATCACCAGTACATTTGAAAAATTCTTCGCATTTTCCGAGAGTATCTTCACGTAATGTATAGCTTACACCACATCTTCCATCACTTAATATAGCTGCAGAGAGGCCAAGACCTATTACGTAATCTTCAAGTGTTTCATTGTTAATAAATTTAAGAGCTTCGTCGTATAATTTTTTAGAAAGTGTCAGAATAATCCCTCCTATTTTTCGACTTTCCCTTTAATATAATACCAAACATATAAATCAAATTTTCCAGGACATTCACCAAATTCATTTGAAATTTCATTAAAAATTTTTTCAATCTGAAGGTATCTTTTTTTACTCCATGATTTTGGAATTTCATCAATATAATTATATTTATACAGCATTCTTAAAATATGTTTATCCAAAATAGAAACTTCACAAAAACCTATATTTCTTAAAAAGTGTGAAGCTTCTTTCCATCCAATACCTTTTATGTTTTTTACAAGATATTCCCTTAAGGTATATACATCATAACTGTTAATAAGATCAATTAACTTTCCTACAATCCACCTGTTTTCATATATATATTTTGCGCGAGCTTTAGGGAAACGATGTCCAACTTTTTTTAAAGCTATTTCAAGATCAGAAAGTGAAAGAGTATAAAAACCTTCTCCAATTTCTTTTTGGGCTTTAATACCACCGGAAGCAGACCAGTTTGCAGTTAAAACACAAAAGGATAACTCGGAAAATAGTAAAAGTTCATCATTACTGTTTTTTAATTTTAAAAATTCATTCCAACGATTTTCAACAAGTTCTTTAGCATCAAAATAAATTTTTTTAATTTCTTCTATCATAGCATCACCGCTTTATTTCAAATATGAATAGCCCAATTACCTTCAAAAGCGCCAAGGAGTGTTTCGGTTAGTGTTGGATGTGGATGTATTGCCTCTGCTATTTTTTCTGTAACCATTTCATATTTTACTCCCAATACTCCCTCCATTATCATATCTGTTGCGTTTGCTGAGACTATCGTTACTCCCAAGACCTTCCCTGTTTCTTTTTCTTCTATCACTTTTGCAAATCCTAATCTTTCTTCCATTGTTCTTGCCCTTCCATTTGCTGATACCGGAAATTTATATATGTTTACTTTTTCTCTATCCACTTCTTTTTCTCTTTTTCCTACACTTGCTACTTCTGGATTTGAAAAGATTATTGATGGTACTGCTCTATAGTCCATTTCTATTTCTTCTCCTGCTATATTGTGCGCTGCTACTATCCCTTCATACATTGCAACATGTGCTAGCATTATCTGCCCTCTTATATCTCCTATTGCATATATGTTATCTATATTTGTTCTCATACGTTTGTCTGTTTTTACTCCTCTTTCTATTTCTATGCCAAGTCCTTTTATATCTTCACTTATATTCGGTCTTCTTCCTACTGCAAGTAATACTTTTTCAACTTCTATTTCTTTTCCTGCAACCTTTGCAATGTATTTTTCGCCTTTCTTTTCCACTCCTTCTACCTTTTCTCCTTCTATTATTTTTACTTTGTTCTTCTTTAATGCCTTTTTTATTTCTTCTGCTACATCACTATCTTCGTTTGGTAAGATATGCTCTGCAAGTTCTACTATCGTTACATCTATTCCAAAGCTTGAAAAGAATGTTGCAAACTCTACCCCTATTACCCCTCCGCCTATTATCAATATCGACTCTGGCATCTTTTCCATCTTAAATACATCATCACTCGTCCATATACCTTCTATCTGATCAAATGGTGGAAATACAACTGGTACAGAACCATGTGCTAAAATTATGTTTTCTCCTTCTATTTCTTGTCCACTCTTTTCAAGTAAAATAGTATTTTTGTCTTTCAATATTGCTTTGTCTTTAAATACTTCAATCTTATTCTTTTTCATCAAAAACTCTATACCTTTTCTAGACATAGTAACAGACTTTTGCATGTGTTTCATGATTAGTGATAGATCATATGAAACATTATCAACTAAAATACCAAATTTTTTAGCCTTTTCATTTATCTCAGTAAAAAGGTGTGAGGCTGTAAGCATAGCTTTAGTAGGAATACAACCTTTATTGGTACAAGTGCCACCAAATTCTTCTTTTTCAACAATTGCAACTTTCTTACCAAGCTGTGAAAGCCTTATCGCTGCAACATATCCTCCAGGCCCTCCACCTATTACTATCGCTTCATACATCGTTACTACCTCCTTTACTTGTTCTTATAACTTATGATATAATATAATCTTATTTTTGGCAACAGGATTAATTTTTGGAGAGAATGGAAAAAATTGGTAAATATGTTAAAATTTTTATATAAAATATGATAAAATATAAAATGTTGGGGGGGATTTAATGGAAATTAGACTGTTTGGAAAGGAATATGGTGTTTATTTTCAGTCAGAAAAAATTGTTTTAAAAAGTAAAAAGGCAGAGCATATTTTATATTATTTAATTTTGAATTATAAAAGAAAAGTATTTGTTAGTGAAATTCTTAACGTTTTTTTTGAAGGATATGATGAAAGTTATTCTCGGAAGAATCTTAATACACTTTTGTATATGTTGAGAAAAGGATTAAATTTAACAAAAGATTCTCTAAAAATTGATAGAAATGTTGTATATTTGGATGTTTCGAAGTTGAAGATTGATTATATTTTGTTTCAAAAGCTTATGGATAAAAATCCTTCAAAAAAAACAAGAGATGAAATTGCAAAGATTTATAAAGGTGAGCTTTTGGAAGGTTTAGATGAAGAGTGGGTCATTCCTTATCGCGAGTTGTGTGAAATGCAGATTTTAATGATCACTCAACAATTGAAGAAGAATGATTTGAATTTGTTGGAAAAACTTACTGAGTTACCTACTAAAAATGAAATACCAATGGATCTTGCTTTAAAACTAATAGTTTTGGATAAAAAAAGAAGAAATCCAATGTTTATTCCCTTACTTATAAAGTCACAGAGTGATATTAGTTCAAAAATTAGAAAAAGTGACTTTTACGTGAAAGTTTCCAAAAATACATATTTGATATTATTTGAATCTGGAAAATCTGACAGTGAAACTTTGGAAAATGTATTAAAGTTTAGATTTAATGATGATATTAAAATAATTGAAAAGCTTTAACTATTCAAAAAAGCCTGGCTGATGCCAGGCTTTTTATTAGTCTTCTAATATTTCTTTAACTTTATTTTTAATACTATCACTATCAAAACCATAAATTTTGAATAAGTAATTGCTATTACCAGATACTGGGAACCTGTCAATACCAATCTTAACAAATTTGTCAGGAATTATTTTTAGATTGAAGAGTTTGTTTTCTATTAATGTTCCAAGACCATTGTAAATATTATGATCTTCAATTACAATCACTTTGTTTCGTGCGTATCTTGTAAGAACTTCCTCGTCTAAATCAAGTGGACAAGATACATTAAGTAAACCTACTTTGATTCCTTCATTCCTTAATTCATCTACTGCTTTTAATGCTGAAGGAATTACTGAACCCATCGTAATAATTACAATATCTTCTCCATCTCTTAATATATCAATTTTTCCATATTTAAATTCGTAATTTTCATCAAAGAATATGCTTCCATCTTCTTTTTTTATAGGTTCTAATTTACTTCTACCCATAGCTATTACAAAATTTCCATATTCTGAAGCAACATATCTTACTGCTCTATCAGTTTGATTAGGATCTGCAGGAACAATGACTTTGAATCCAAACCATGATAGAGGTGCAGAAACATAATTTAACGCATGATGTGTTTTTCCATCTTCACCAACATCTGTTCCACAGTGTGTTACTACAACCTTAAGGTTTGTATTATTAATTGCGTTTAATCTATGTTGATTAAATGTTTCATCTATCCCAAATACTCCAAAATCTGCGAAAAATGTAATAAATCCTTCAACACTTAGTGCACCTGCTAATGCAGCAGCATTATGTTCTTGAACACCAATTTCAATTAGTCTATCCTTTCTTTCTTTGTCAAGAAAATCTAATTTTACAGAAGATTTGAGATCGCAATCAACAGCTACAACGTCATCATTTATTAATGCAAGATCAGCAATAGCTCTTCCCAACGCTGATCTATTATCAATTTTTTCTGTGTAAGTTCTAAATTTTCCAGTATTGATATTTACATCGTATTTTAAAAACAATTTTTTATGTTCTGAAATTGGCAGCTTTTTTCTATTTTCAATGTATTTATCTATATCAATATTTAATCCAAGTTCTTGAATAGCATTTTTAAATTCTTCAATTGATAATGGTTTACCGTGGTATTTTGGTGTATCTTCCATGAAGCTTACGCCTTTTCCTATAATAGTATGTGCAATTATTGCTGTTGGTTTTCCATCATTTTTAGCAATTTTTAGTGCCGAGAGTATTTGTTCGAAATCGTGTCCGTTTATTTCCAAAGTATTCCATCCTGCTGCTTCATATTCTTTTTTTAGATTCACATACATTATTTCACTTGCTCTTCCGCTGATTTGAATGTCGTTGTAGTCAATAATAACAGTTAAGTTATCAAGATTATATTTATTTGCAGTTCTTCTTGCTTCTGCTACTTGGCCTTTTGCACTTTCGCCGTCACTCATGACAACGTATACATGATAGCCTTTGTTTTTTAATTTTCCAGCTAAAGCCATCCCAACGCCTGCAGAAAGTCCTTGACCAAGATTTCCAGTTGTCCATTCGACACCAGGAATTCCTCTTGTGATATGTCCTTCAAAAATGCTTGATGGATGTCTAAAACCAGTTAAAACTTCTTCTCTATTAATAAATCCATACGCTGCAAGTGTACTATATACTGCAGGTGAAATGTGACCATGGCTAACTATGATTCTATCTCTATCTTCGTTCCAAGGATCATTTGGAAAAACTCGTGCAAAATAGTATAAACTAACTAAAATGTCAATTGATGACATAGAACCACCTGGATGTCCGGATTGAGCTACGGTGGTCATGGTCAAAATATCTCCTCTACATTTTTTTGAAATTTCTTCAAGATTTAAATTCAAAATATACACCTCCTTCATTTTACCTCAATATATTATACCAAATGAAAAACAAATTTTCAGTAAAAATATTGTTATAAAAATTACTATGTTATAATATATTCTGAGGTGATTTTATGGATGCTTCGTCCAAAATATATAACTCTGTAGCAGTTGTAACAATGAATTATAATGGTAATTTAAATGGAATTACTGTAGCTTGGATAATGAGGTCTTCAATAAATCCAAAAATTTTGGCAATTTCGATAGGTAAACAGCGATATAGCTATGAACTTTTGAAAAAAGTCAATTTTTTTGGTATAAATTTGCTTAGTGTCAATCAGATAAATATTGCAAAACATTTTGGAACTATTTCTGAAAGAAATTTTAACAAATTTGAAGGAATTAACTTTAAAATGAGTAAAAATAAAATTCCAATATTAAATGGTGTAGTAGCGTATTTAGAATGTGAAAAAATTGGAGATTTTGAAGCAGGAGATCATAATATATTTTTAGGCAAAGTTAATTTTGAAGAGATTATTAATAATGAAAAAGTTTTATTGTATGGAGAACATAAATTTTGGAGGGATTAAATGTTTGAGCATTACTATACTGAAAAACCAACAAGTATTTTAAAGGTAAAGATTGTTGAATTAAAATTAAAAAATGGACACGTATACAGATTTAAAAGTCCGAGTGGAGTCTATTCTTTTGGAAAGATTGATAGAGCAACAAAAATTTTGATTGAAAATAGTAGAATTAATTATGGAGATGTATTAGATATTGGTTGTGGATATGGAGTGATTGGAATAACTTTGAAGAAAGAAAATCCTGACATTAATCTTTATATGAGTGATATAAACCAACGTGCAGTTGAGTTTTCAAAAATTAATAGTAAAGATAACAATATTGAAGCTGATATCAGACATGGATATTTATATGAACCGTGGGATAATGTAAATTTTGATCATATTATATCTAATCCTCCAATAGTTGCTGGAAAACAAGTTTGGATGAAATTAATTGAGGGTGCATTTGAAAAGCTTAGAGATGGCGGTACATTAGAACTTGTTGCATATCATAATAAAGGTGGAAAAAGAATAAAAGAATATATGAGAACAATTTTTGGAAATGTTGAAGAATTGTGTAAAGAAGGAGGAATAAGGGTATATAGTTCTAAAAAATTATGACGCTTGAATTAAAAAATGTAAATTATATTTATAATTATAAAACAGTATTTCAAAAGCACGTTTTAAAAGACATAAACTTTAGAATAAATGATAATGAAATTATTTTCATAATTGGCAAATCGGGAAGTGGTAAAACTACTTTGTTATACTTATTGGATTTTCTTTTGAAACCTACTTTTGGAGAAATAGTTGTTGATGGCGAGGATCCTTATACTAACCCTCATAAATTTAGAAAAAAAATAGGTTTTGCCTTTCAGTTTCCAGAAAAGCAGTTTTTTTCTGAGACTGTAGAGGATGAAATTATGTTTTCAATTAAAAATTTTGAACTAGAAAATCCCAAAGAAAGATTGGATGAAATTAAGGAATTAATGAAATTAGAAGATGATTTATTGAAGAAATCTCCATTTCAGCTTTCTGGTGGTCAACAAAGAAAAGTCGCATTAGCTAGTGCAATTGCACATGATCCAGAACTCCTGATATTAGACGAGCCTACTGTAAGTTTGGATTATAAATCTGAAAAGTCATTGATTGAATTTTTGAAACTTTGGGTCAGTAAAAACGATAAATCTTTGATAATAGTAACACATGATCTTGAAAAATTTTCTGACTTTAAAGGTAAAATTTTTGAAATTGTAGATGGAAGGTTATTTCCTGTAAACAGGGGGGAATTATTTTGAAATTTGCTTATAAAGCCTACGATAAAGAAATGAAAAAGGTAAGAGGGGAAATTGAAGCATACAACCTTCAGGAAGCTTTATCAAAGTTAAAATCTAGTGGTTACATTGTTATAGATGTAAAAGAAGCAAGTAAAGTAAAGAAATTTAATATTAATATATTTAGTATAAGATTAAAAGATATAGTTTTTTTTACAAGGCAATTAGAAACTATGGTAAAAGCCGGATTAAGGTTAAGAGAGGCAATTTATATCTTGTCAAATCAAGAGATATTTTCAAAAAGGTTTAGAAGAATTTTAGTTAATATAGTTAGTGAATTAGATGTTGGAACGTCTCTTTCAGAAGCGTTTAAAAAGCAAAAAGTTTTCGATGACGTATTTATCAATATGATTAAAGCTGGGGAAGAAGGTGGGGTTTTAGAGGAAACTCTCGAAAAATTAGCTAGTTATTATGAGAATTTAAATAGAACAAATCAACAGGTAAAATCTGCTATGGTTTATCCTACATTTATTTTAGGATTTGCTGTTATAGTTGTTGTAGTAATCAGTGTTTTTATTCTTCCTAAGCTTTTCAATGTCTTTGGAACTATACCGACGGGGGGTATAATTTCTTTTTTAATTAGTGTCAATAAAATTGTGACAGGCAATCCATTTATGGTAGTTTTTGTTATAATTTCTTTATTAGTTGGAATGTTTTTATTTTTAAGGACTGAATCAGGCAAAAAAACAAAAGAATTTTTCGGAAGATTATTTCCACCAATTAGGAAATTACAGGAGAAAATTACATATGAAAGATTTTGTAGAACATTTGGAGTTTTAATTGCAAGTGGTGTTTCAATAATTGATTCGTTGGAAATGGCAGCAAAAGCTTCAAATAATTTAAAGTTTATTATGAAAATAAAAAATGTTTCTGAAAAAGTAAAAAGTGGAAGTACTTTAAAACAAGCTTTGAAAAGTGAAAAAGTTTTTCCTCAGATTATATATGAAATGATTGGTACTGGAGAGGAAACAGGTAAGTTAGACACGATTATGGAAAAAGTGGCGGACTTTTTTGACGAGCAGATTCAACAGGATACAAAAAAGCTTTTATCAATGCTTGAACCTTTAATGATTGCTTTTGTAGGTTTGTTTATTGCATTTTTAGCTTATGCAATGTATTCTACTATTTTTCAAATGCAATCTACTTTTGGTGGTTAATATGACATATGTTGAGGTTTTAATTGTTATTGTTATTTCGTTAATAGTTTTTTCTGTTTCAATTTTTTCTTTATTTTCGATTCTTGATAAAGTTGTGCTAGAAGAAGAATTATTTAAAACGATTGTATATTGTGGATTGTGGAAATCTAATGCTGATATGATTGAGTATAATGCTGACACTGTCAAGATTTATTACTCGTTATTTACAAAGAAAGAAATACTAATAAGGAAGAAGATATATTTTGGAGATTATTTTGAGGATAATAACTTGAGAATAATTCCAAGAAAAAGCGTTACTTCTGGGACTTTTGGAAATTTTAAGATTGAACCTATTTCATTTGATGTATCTGTAAAATAAAGGGGGGAAGTTTTTTGTCGAATCTTTTAAGTAGAAGATTGGTTGGATTTGATATAATTGGTAGTAATGTATATCAAGCGGTTGGAGAGTATTTTTTTGGAAAAATCAAAATTAACGAATTAAGAGAATATAATGGAGATTTTGAATTTGAAGTAGATGATTTGATTATAGTGAATATACCTTGGGATTTGATTTTAAATTTGAATCTTCAAATGCCAATGATAAAAAAAAGGAAAGATATTGAAAATTATATAGTTTTAGAAGTTTCACAAAATTTTAATTTAGAAAGAACTGAATTTAGCTTTGATTTTTTAAAAACTTCAAATGGCTTAGAAGTATTTATTGTAAGAAAAGCTGAGTTAAATGAGTATTTTCACAAATTAGAATCTATGAAGATACCGGAACCAGATGTTGTTTATCCAGATTTTTTTAAAGAATCGCTATTGCTTTCAAAATTTCCAGGTTATAATATTGAATTTTTCATAAATTCAGAATATTCAGGGCTTATAATTTTTAATGGAGATAATTTAGAATCAGTGAGGTATTCAGAATTAAGTTTAAAATACTTAAATGATTTGTGTAATGATGAATTTGGTTATAGTTTGTATGAAGTCGAAGATTTGGATGAAGAGGCCTTAAAAGAGGATGTTAGTAGATTTTTATATAATTTTCTAGGAGACATGTTTTCATTGATTGAACGTGAGATTTTTGTTAGTTTAAATTCTTCTCAAAAACAATTAACTATTGAAGATATACAATCTGGATTTGTATATACTGATTCAGAATTAGTGAATAAGTTAATTTTTGAACATTATACAGATTCTGAAATTTTTAAGAAAATTTTCACAGCTCGTAATTTTAAATATCCTGTTATGAAACCTAGGTATTTAGGAACTTTAGGGTTAATCACAAGGGGGGGATTTGAGTTTGGAAAATTTAAATTTATACAAAAATAAAGAAAAGAGAATTTCACTAAAGAGATTTTTAATATACTTAGTTATATCGTTTCTACCTTTCTTTTCATTGTATTATTTTTCTCAATATTTTTTATTTTCAAATATAGCTAATATAATTAGAAGTCATCCATTGGTGTTTAATGAAATTTCTTTTAATGAGTTAACAGAAATTCCTGACATTGTTGATTTAAAGATTTCAGAATATGATTCTAAAATAAATACTTTGATTAATAAAATTAGACATTTAAAAACTTCATTGAATAAATCTTTCTTTTCAAAGTATTTTCTTCAAGTTTTAGTAGATGAAATATCTAATATTAATGAATATTTTTTTATAAAAAATATTGAATTTGATGGTAAGAGTTTTTTGATAACTTTCTATGAATATTCGGAAAATCCTATTGTACCTAAAGCAATAAAAGAAAAATTAAGTAAATATTATAAAAATGTTGATCTTAAAGTTACTGATATTAAAAATGTATATGAGAATTTTAAGATGTATGAGTTTCAATTGGAGGGAGAGTTGTGAGTTTAAAATTAAAAATTGCTAATTTGATTTTAATTATAACCTTTTTGGTTGGTATTTTATTTGCATTGTATGATTTTTTATTTATTAAAATTGGGTTTTTAAAAAAGTTTAATCAAAAAACTATAATTTTAGATAGGAAAATTAGTGATTTTAAAATTTTATTAAATCAGTATAATAATGCAAAGTTGTTTTTAAAAAACGATAGTCATTTTAGTAGTGAGATAGCTAAGTATTTAGATGAAAACAAATGTTTATCTGATACACTTGAAAGGGAAGAATTTGAAAAGTTTTTCTATAATTTGCTTAACTCAAAATCTATAATTATTAATAAATTAAATGTTGATGTAAATGTTGATTTTCCAATAATATTTAATTCCAAAAGTAAAGCAAATATTTCGTTTGATTTAGAGGTTGGTGATATAATTGACGTTAAATAAGAAATATTTATTTATTTTTTTAGTGTTAATTTTAATTGTAGTAATTTTTTTCATTTCTATTTTAAATTTGAGGAAAAGTTTAGAAGTTGAAGTTTTAAGTTCTGTTAATGTTGTTAAAATAAAAGATTATTATTTCAACTTTATTAATGTAAAAAACGTAAGTTTTTTTGAGCCATATTACTTGAAAATTGATGGAAATTACTCGAAACTGGGTAATTTTTCGATTGTAGAAGATTTAGAATATTTAGGTTATTACGATGAGTCAGGTACTTCTGTTGTATATTTAAGAAATGAAAAGCAATTATTGAAATTTGATCCCAAACAGCTTCTATTAAATAGGTACTATATATTAAATATTTCGGGAAATAATCTTGTTGTATTAGACATTAAAGATGGAAGCATTAAATTAATAGTTTCAAAAAAGTTAGGGGGGATTAGTGATGAAAATTAAGTTTACAATTATTGTATTTTTAGCTATGTCTTTAAATTTGATTGCTAATTTAGTTAACGTTGATTATTACATAAATGGTAATAAGATGCAGTTGATAATAGAGAATGATAGGAATCTTCAACCCTCTGAAGTTGATTTTGGTTGGAATGATTCACTAAATGTTTATTATTTAACCTTGAAAAATATAATTTCTAAAAATTCTTTTTTACCGGTATCCAAAGGGCCTTTAGAGGGATTACAAATAGTAACTATTAATAATGATACCAATGTATTTTTGTTTTATCTTGTACCAGTTAAGGTTGATTGGATTGTTATGGGTAATAAAATAGTTCTTACAATGCCTGTAAGTGTTTCTGATAAGAAATATAGTTTTTCATTTTTGAATGCTCCATTAGATGTTGTTATTAGAGATTTTTCTGATGCAATTGGTGTTAATATTTCGTTATACGATGGAGTTAGAAATAAAAATGTTAATCTTGAAGTCAAAGATGTTTCTATTGAAGATGCTTTAAGGTTGCTGCTATTAAATAATCCTGATGTTTGTTATGCGTATGGACCGGATGGGACGCTTTATTTGGGATTAGAAAATGAAATTAAAAAGAATTTTGCATATTATTGGCAAATTTATGATGAAGAAGTTGATTCTGAAAAAATAAGATTGTTGCTTGGTGCTGGAACGTTTGCTAATTATATAAAGGATAAGAGCAAATTATTTGTATATGGAGGCATTAGGGAACACAGGTTAATAGCTGATGCTATATCTCAACAACCAAGTAAGTCATGGTATTACTTTAAATTTAATGTTAGTAAAGAGGTTTTAGAAGATTTTTTAACTAATATTTCGAATATATATGATTTTAAATATTCTATTTTGTATGGCTTAAGACAAGTTGCGATATATTCAGATAATGAATCTGCTAATACTATTGGTTACTTAATCTCAATTTTGAAAGATAGTTTTGACGATCCATTTTTTGATTATGTAACTGTTGAAGTCGGATATCCAGAAAGAATAAAAACTATTCTAAAAAGCTTAAATATTCCATTTAAATCTTTAGGTCAAAATATTAAAGTTCCAGAGAAGTTTAAAGATGTTGTAATTAGATTAAATAATGATAGAACAATAGGTAATCCTTACAGGATGGTTTTTGAAGATATAAATATTGATACAGTTAAAAGGGCTTTAGAGTATTTAAATATTTCTGAAGAAAACGGTAAGGTTTTAGAAGTTAATGGAAAAGTTTTCGTAACTCTTTTTGCAACTAAACAAGTTTATTCTAGATTTATGCAATTTTTAGAACTTGCAAGTAAAAAAACATTGAGGGTAAAAATTAATAAAGAAAATTTAAAACCGTACGATGTGGAAATTTTAAAAGAATTTTCAGATGGTAGTTTATTAATTAGGGGAAAAGAAAAAGTTATTGATGAAATAATTGCTGATAACACTTTAAATTCAAAATATGTTTTAGAAATAACTCCATTTGATCCACCAAAATCAGTATTTAAAGCACTTTTGGATGCTTTACCAGTCTACGAAACAGATAATTTGCTGGTTTTTAATAATGTAAATAATGATATGGAAAACAAGGTAAAGGAAATTAGAGAAAGTTACGGAGAAAAGATACAGTTTATTGAAAATATTTATCTTAACGAATCTCAATCAAAGATATTAAAAGATTTATATAACATTGATGTTATTAATACTGACAAAGGTGTTATTCTAAAGGGAAGGCAAATTTCCAAGGCTTTTGAGTTTATAAATAATTATTTTGGCAGTAGTGAAAATAAATATTATTTAGAGAAAATAAACCTTCAAAATTACGAAGAACTTCAAGAAGTAATATCACAGTTATTTAAAGTGAATATGGAATATTATCCAAAAAGTCAAATATTAATACTTAATGGAAGTAGTGAAAGCTTAGAAAAAGCAAAAGATTTTGTAAGAAAATATTCGCAAGGTAAGAGTATCAAGATTTTGAATAATGTTTATTTTGATGGAATTGATGAATTATTAAAAGAAGTGGGAGAATTAAAGGTATTTAAAATAAACAATAATCTATTGCTTTTTGGTAGTCAGTCCGAGATCGACGAAGCAGAAACTTTGCTTGAAAGTTTGACTAATGATTCGACAATAGTTTCCTTGGAAAGTGATTTAGATGAAGGAAAGATTGATGAGATATTAAATCTTTACTTTGGAAATAGCATAATTGCTAAAAAAATAGACGATAAGTTTTATTTGAAGGGTAATGAAAAATTAGTTTATAAAGCATTAGAATTATTAAAAGAATTTTCGAAAAGTGAAATAAGTTTCGAAAATGGTAAATTATATATAGATGTCAAAGATTATGATTTAAACAAACTAATTAAAAAAGTATTTTTATTAGCTTCTAAAAAGACGGTAATATTCGATGAAGTAGTGAATAGGAAAGTAGATATAAAATTGTCAAACGCATCTGTAGAAGATTTTGAGAAATTATTAAACGAATACGGTATTTTTGTTAGAGAAGAAAACGGATTTTTACATGTTGGAAGAAAATTAAAATCACAATTTGTAGAGGTTGTTGATAATAAAATTACTATTAATGCTACTAATATTTCAATAGAACAACTTGCTAGAGAAATTTATCCAAAATTTGGTTATTCGGTTTTGATTGATTCTGTAACCGATAATTTGAATATTGTTTTAGAAGATTCGAGTCTGGACGAATTTGAAAATATTATAAGTTCGAAAGTTGATATAACAAAAGAAGGAAGTATGGTATATATAAAACCAAAAGGGCAAGAAAATGTTCCAAATGTTAGTGGAAAAAATGTGAATATAAGTGAAGATGGTTTAATTACAATAAACGCAGAAAATGTCCCACTTAAAAATATAATTGAACAGGTTGTAAAGGGTTATAAATACTCTGCAGTTATTTCAAGAGAAATTAATTCAATCGCTAATATATATGTTCAAGATATTACTTTTGATGATTTTGAAACAATTTTAAGTAATTATAATGTAGCAATAAAAAAAGAAAACGGTATTTACATCTTTGATATGATAACAGGCAGTTCAACAAAGACAACAACAACATTTGTATTTTCAGTTTCTCAAAATGTAGATAAAGTAAAAGAATTAATAGAGTTTTATGGTGGTCAATCGTTTGTTGATACTTCGGCAGGAGTTGTTATTGCAACAGGAATTGATGCAAAAGTTGCTGAAGAGGTCAGAAGTTATATTAAGCAAAATTTAAATGCAAAGCTTGCATTGATAGAAGTTAAAGTAGTAGATGAAGAGTTATCAGATAATTTTGAGTATAATTTGGGGAAAATAACGTCAGATTTGGGAACTTTATCAAATGATGATTTTAACGTTAAATTATCATTGAGTGATTTGAGCATTGAAGGAATTATAAATAAGTTATTGTCTATTGGAAGTGATGGTAATAGTAATTTAAATATTGAGATAGGTAATGGAAATAATGTAACTAATAAAAATACAAATGTTTTAGCAAGTCCAAACGTAGTAGCAAAGAGTGGAGAAAAAGCAAGTATTTTAATAGGTGATAAGATTCCTATAGTTTTAACAACTACTGAAAATACTCAAGAAATTAAATACATTGAATCGGGAGTAACACTTGAAATTACTCCATATATTAATGCGGATAATACTATTGATTTGGAACTTAATATTAAAGTAAGTAGTTTTGATTGGGATTTAAAGAGCCAATATTCGCTCTCATTACCAGTTGAAAGAACAAGGGAATTTTCATCAAAGATATTATTGAAAGAAAATCAGACTTTAGTAATTGGAGGACTTTCTAGAGAGGAAAATAGCAAAACGATTTCAAAGATTCCAATTTTAGGTGATTTACCAATTATTGGAAGATTCTTTGTTTCTGAAAAATCTGATAAAGTTAAACGTAATATAGTTATATTTATTTCAGCGAAGGTTGTGAAATAATGGAAAGAGAAATGTACTATGCTGATAAATTTTATTCTAGAAATTCTGAATTATTAATAAAATTTTTTAACCAATTTTGCAAAGCAAAAGAAATTAAAAATACAAATACTAATTTTGGTTTAATTTTGCCTCATGCAGGATACGTTTATAGTGGTAAAACGGCTTTGTATGCAATATGTAAAGCTTTGGATTTTGGAAAGACTGAAAGAATAATTATCATTGGAACAAATCATACTGGAATTGCTGGAAATATTTGTTCATTATGGCCAAGAGGAAGATGGAATACTCCCTTTGGATATGTTGAGATTGACGAAGAATTAAATAATTATTTGTTAAAAAATGAAATTTTTGAAGAGAACTATAAAGCTCATATATTAGAGCATTCAATTGAAGTTTTATTGCCGATTTTAAAATATTATTTTGGTAGCTTTAAATTTGTACCGATTATTTATAATTATCAATCTTATGAAAACACAATAAAGATAGTTGAATTATTAAAAAAGATAGATTTAAAAAATACTCTTTTGGTTGCTTCATCTGATTTTAATCATTACGAGTCTCATGAAATCACTCTTAGAAAAGATGAAAAATTAATTGAAAAGATATTAGAAAGAGATATAGAAGGAATTTATTCACTGAGAGAATCAATTAGTGCTTGCGGAATAGGGCCAATGTCAGTTGTAACAATGTATTTTGATAATGTAAAGCTTGTATATCACACAACTAGTGCAGAATATTCAAAGGATTATTCCTTTACTGTAGGGTATGCAAGCTTTGTTTTATGGTGAGATTTTGAATAGCAAGATAAAATATTTTAAAGAATTTATAATTATATTCACACTTTTTATTATAATAAGTTCAGTTTTATTTCATGAAAAACAATATAATAATGTAACTAGTAAGGAAATTAAGAGGAACTATGAATCACAAAGAATAGATCTTAACAAGGCAGGTTTTGAGCAGTTAATGAGCCTTCCTGGGATTGGAGCAGTAAAAGCAAAAGAAATTATTTCCTACAGACAAGTGCATGGAAATTTTAATTCAATTGATGATTTAATAAATGTTACTGGAATTGGTCCATCAACACTTGAAAAAATAAGAGATTATCTGATTGTTTCTAAAACAAATGAGGTGCAAGTTAATGAGAATAATGAATTTAAAAAGATAAATATTAATGAAGCTAATGGAAAACAGCTTGAGAAATTACCAGGAATTGGCCCTACAAAAGCAAAAAGAATAATTGAGTATAGAGAAAAAAATGGTAAGTTTAAGTCTTTAGATGAACTTCTAAATGTTAATGGAATAGGTCCGAAAACACTCAAAAAGATTAAAAATTATTTAGCGTTTTGAAAATATAAAATATAGCAAAAATAAAGAAAAAAGGAATGCTATTAGTTGAAAAATATTGTAAAAAGATAATAATGAAACAAATAAAAAAAACATACCAAGAACAAGTGAAATTTCGTCGGTAATTTTATTATTAAATTTGCTAAATAATGTGGATAAAGTAAGAATTGCCAATGTATTGAATAAAAAGCTGAGAAAGAGTTTAGTATACAACTTTTCCATTCCAGGTATAAATTGTCCTCCAGAAATTCTTCCAGGAACTTTTAAAATCCAAGAATATTGAATTATTCCTTTTGAAAAAAGCGTAACCGTGATCATACTAACTATAGTAAAAGTCAGTGAAATTGCTATGACTAGCCATTTTAATTTGTCATTCATAAAATCTCCCCCTTTTTAGTCCTATATAAATTATATCACTACTTGACTTTAACTAAAACTTTTGATAAAATCTTGTTGAGAATTATTTTCAATAAGAAAGGGGGAGTAGATTTGACTTTAGATAAAATACCGGAATGTGTAAAAGTGAAAATTGTATCAATCAAAGATTCTAAAATTAAAAACAGACTTTTGGGTTTGGGATTAATTCCTGAAAGTATAATAGAAGTTGTTAGGGCCTCTCCTATGGGAGATCCAAGAATGTACAGAGTTTTTAATAAATTAATATCTATGAGAAATTCAGAGGCTTCTACTATTGAAGTTGAATTGTTAGATGATTTAATTCCATTATCTTTAGCAAATGATGGTGAATATGAAGTTGTTAAATTTTGTGGAGGAAGAAGATTTTTATATAAGGTTAGTAGATTGGGGATTTTGCAAGGAAAAATTATTCAAGTGAAAAATGGTGAAATTTTTTTGGATAATAGTAAAATTCATTTAGGTGAGGGGATGAAAAACAAAATAATATTAAGGAGGATCTGATATGGTTGTGACCGTAGCTTTAGTTGGAAATCCAAATGTTGGTAAAACAAGTATTTTTAATAGGCTTGTCGGTGCAAGGCAATATGTTGCAAATTGGCCCGGAGTTACTGTAAGTAAAATTGAGGGTGCAACCGAATGGAAAGGAAATACGTTACATTTTATAGATCTCCCTGGAACGTATTCATTGTCATCAAAATCGATTGATGAAAAGGTTACTCGAGATTTTTTATTTTTTTCACCTCCAAATGTGACTTTATTAATAGCTGATTCTTTAAATCCTGAACAAAGTTTTTATCTCTTAATAGAAACCTTGGAGATTACAAAAAGCGTAATCTTAGTTATGAATTCTTATGATGAAATTAAAAGGCAAAAGATAAAAATTGATAAGTATGAACTTCAAAAACATTTTGGAGTCCCTGTGGTTTTTACTTCCGCAAAAACTGGAGAAGGAATTAGTGAGTTAAAAGATATGATAGTTGATATAGCAAAAGGTAAAAAAATTAAAAATGTTATTTTTGATTATAAAGAATATGAAAAGATAATTGTAGATATTGAAGATCAAATTCCAGATGATTTATTTAAAAATAAAAGATATGCAGCTCTTAAATATTTAGAAGGAGATGAATATTTTGTTAGTAAACTTGAAAATATAGTAAAAATTGATAATACTATTAAAGAGAAGGCAATGAGCCAAATTCCAAAAATAAGATATGAATATGTAAAATATGTAATAAAGGAAGCCTATTCAGGAAACAAAATTGAGTATATAAAGACCTTAAATGATAAGATAGACCATATTTTAACACACAAAATATTTGGTATTCCAATTTTAGTAGCTATTATGTATATAATATTTAAATTTACTTTTGATGTTGTACAGCCATTGTCTGATATATTGGATTATTCTTTTAGTCAACTTGCAGATTATGTAAAATCTTTTGGTGATGGTTTATTCACTTCGTTAATTGCGGATGGTTTAATTGGTGGTGTTGGTGGCATTTTAGTATTTGTTCCTAATATTTTTGCATTGTTTTTTGCGTTAGGTATTTTAGAAGAGACAGGATATTTGCCCAGAGCAGCATTTGTATTGGATAGAATAATGTATAAAATGAAACTTTCTGGAAGATCATTTATGTCTTTACTGTTAGGTTTTGGGTGTAATGTTCCATCTATCATGACTGCAAGAGGATTACCAGATGAGAAAGAAAGATTGGGAACTATACTTTCTGCGCCATTTATTTCATGTAGTGCGAGATTACCAGTTTATATGATGATAATCAGTATATTTTTTCCAAGATATAAAGCTGAGGTTTTGTTTAGTATTTATGCTATAAGTATTTTGGTTACAGCTTTTACGGCTTTTTTTGTCAATAAAGTATTTTTCAAGGGTGAAAGTGTGCCATTAGTAATGGAATTGCCAAGGTATAGAATACCTACAATTAGAAATATAGCAATTTATATGTGGAATAAAGGAAGTCATTTTTTAAAGAAGGCAGGAACAATAATTCTAATTGCAAGCATTTTAGTTTGGGGACTTACATATTTTCCAAATAAAGGAGATGTTGAAACAAGTTATGCATCATATATTGGAAAAGCTCTAGAATATATTTTAAGACCTTTAGGCTTTGATTGGAAAATTGGAACAGCATTATTTTTTGGAGGTGTAGCTAAAGAAGTAATAGTTTCCACTATGTCTATGTTATATGGATTTGCAGAGGGAGATATGGTTAGTGCAAAAATTGCTCTTGGTGCGTCTTTAAATAGTGTAAATGCTTATGCGTTTTTAGTTTTTGTAATGTTATATATTCCTTGTTTTGCAACAATTGCGGCCATAAAAAGTGAAACTGGAAGTTGGAAGTGGGTTGCTTTTTCTGTAATATATAGTTTTTTGATAGCATATATATTGTCCTTTATCTTCTTAAATGTAGGAAAATTAATTATAGGCTAATAGGGATTTCCCTATTAGCCTTATTTTTTACTTATTTCTAGGTATCTTTCAATTGTATTTATTACCTCACTAATACTAAAATTTCTTGCAAATCGTTTAATTTCAAATTCTTCATCCAATATTATTACTGTTGGTACTGTAAATACTAGTTTTTGAGCTGGATAAGAAGGATTTTCTATAATGTCAATTACCTCAATATCAATATCAAAGTTTTTTGCTATAGTTTGGATTTTGGGAAGCATAGCTTTACATACATTGCATTTGTCGTTCTTAAAGTATTCTATCTTCATTAAATCACCTCCATGATTTAATTCTTCCAAACATTGTCCATTTTATCATTTGATTTATGACATTTCAATAATTTTATTAATACAGGAAAATTACAAATTTTCTATTGGAATTAAACTTATATACTTTCTTTAGATAGTTGAAATAGTTAGTTTATATGTTAGAATATTATTGAACAAATAAAATCAAGGAGGGGTTTTCATGAAAAAATTTACAAAAACTCATGAATGGGTAGATGAAAACGGGTATGTTGGAATAAGTTCGCATGCACAAGAAGAGCTTGGAGATATTGTTTATGTTGATTTGCCAGAAGTTGGTAAAGAAGTTAAAAAAGGTGATGTTTTGTTATCAATAGAAAGTGTTAAAGCAGCAAGTGATGTTTATGCACCAGTTAGCGGAAAAATTGTAGAAATAAATAGTGAGCTTGATGCAAGGCCAGAACTTGTTAATGAAGATGCTGAAGGTCAAGGATGGTTGGTAAAAATTGAAATTTCAAATCCTTCAGAGCTTGATGAATTGATGACAGAGGAAGAATATAAGGAATTTCTTAGCAGTGAAGGTGATAATTAATGCTAGGTGTTACCGCATATGCAGTTTTGGTTTTTATAATGAATATAGTGATTGGAATTGTATTATTGCTTGGTGTGATTCAACAAGCTAAATCGTCATTTGGCATTTCAAGTGTAGTTTCATGGGTATTTTTTGTTGTTTCTCTAGCATTTTTTGTATCTGGTGGTTTTGTAAATTTTTACTCGAAACTTGGATTGTCAATATCGCCAGTCGCATATTTGGTGATTGCTATTTACTCAATGCTAGCCGCAAGTGATATTTCAAAGTTGAATATTCGCAAGGCAATGAGAAAAGCTATACTATTTTCAATAATAATGATTGTCTTCTTGATAATTGATTTAATTTGGGTTAAAGATGCTGCATTTGTTGCTTTATTTTCTATCGGTTGGGCATATGTTATAACTTTGATTTTTGGTATTAAAAATCGAAATATAGAATAAGCAAAGTTTTGCTTATGAAAAATGTGGGGGGAATCCCCACATTTTTTGTATGGAGGGATCAAATGTTAGACAAAAGTGTTTTATATAACGTTAGTGAAAAACCTGGAGTGTATATCTTTAAGAATGGAAGTGAATATATTTATATTGGAAAAGCAAAAAATTTAAAAAGAAGGCTTAGTTCACATTTTTCATTTAAAGAAGAAAAGAGTAGGCTAATTATTGAGGAATCAAATAGTCTAGAAGTTATTGTTGTAAAAAATGAAAAAGAGGCATTATTATTAGAAGCTACCTTAATATTTAAACATAAACCAAAGTATAACATAATGCTAAAAGAAGGTGAACGATATCCATATATTAGGATATCAGATGATGAATATCCGTATGTTGAAGTTACAAGAAGTAGGAAAAGTTCAGGAATATTTTTTGGCCCTTTTACTAATATAACTTTTACAAGATTATTGTTAGAGATTTTACAAAAAATTTTTGGTTTTAGAACTTGCAAAAAAGATTTATCTAAAATTAAGAAACCTTGTATTGAATACCATTTAAAAACATGTTTAGCACCATGTAGATTTGAAAATAAAAATATTTATATGTCAGCAATAAATAATTTGAAAAAGGTTTTATCAGGAGATTTTGAATTTGTAAAAGACTACATTGAACAAAAGATGAATTATCATTCTAAAATGCTTGATTTTGAAAATGCTGCTAAATATAGAGATTTGTTATTATCATTTGAAAAACTGTTAAACACACAAGGTGTGATTTTAAAAGATAAAAGATGTGTTGACTATATTGCATATTCAAAAGGAGTTTTTTTAGTTTTAAAGGTTCGTGGTGGAGTTTTATTATCAAAGCTTTTTTATGAAGCAAATTTATCATTTGAAGAATTTTTATATCAATTTTACTATGGAATGAAAAGTGATTTACCAACAAAAATAGTTACATTCGAAAGTAATAATTTAAATAAAATAGAGTTTGATATACCTATAAATGTTTCTTTAGATGATAGTGATAGATATTTACTTGAAATAGCATATGAAAATTTAAAGGAACATTTCAAAGCAAAAAGGCTGAGAAAAGATACTTTAAAAAAGATTAAAGAAATATTAGGGTTGAAAAAGATTCCATATAGAATTGAAGGGACAGATATTTCTCACAGAAATGGAAAATTTACAGTTGCATCTTTGGTAGTATTTGAAAATGGAGTACCAAAGCCAGAAGAATATAGAAGGTATAAACTTGGTGATATTTTGGATGATTTTGAAAGTATCAGGATGTTTGTAAGGAAAAGATATACAAAACATGAAGTACCTGATCTTATTTTTGTAGATGGAGGAAGAGGACAGGTCAATGCTGCAATTGAAGCATTTAATGAATTGGGACTAAATGTTGATGTAATTGGTATTGCTAAAAAGGAAGAAATAATTGTTACAAAAAATAAAGAATTTAAATTGAAAGAAAATGATGAAGTTTTGCGTACTTTAATAGCAATACGTGATGAAACACATAGAGTGGCAAATAGTTTTAGTGGTAGCTTAAAGTTAAAAAATTATACATTAAGCAAGCTAGACGATATTCCAGGAATTGGACCAAAAAGGAAAAAATTACTGCTTAAAAAGTATAAAAGTATAGAAAATATAAAAATGGCACCTCTTGATGAACTTTCGAAGATAGTTGGTAAAAAGATAGCGTTACGTTTAAAGGAATATTTGTAAGTATTTATTAAAAATTACAAGATTTAAATTAAAATTAAGTTTAATTCAGACTTGAAACATTTTTTACTGCTGTTATAATAATATTGATGTAAACTTAAAAAATTCAGGAGGTGTTAAACTTGACGGCGTATATTATTCGGAGACTTTTGCTACTTCCACTGATTTTGTTTGGTGTTACTTTGATAATATTTAGTTTTACAGAGATCTTAGGCCCTGAAAAAATGATTTCAGCATACGTTAATCCAAATCTTTTTGATAAGCTATCAAATGAGGAAATTGATAAATTAATTGAAAAATATGGATTAAAAGATCCAATGTGGACAAGATATTTTAAATGGCTTGGTGGAGTTTTAAAAGGAGATCTAGGTTGGTCTGTTACGGCAAAACAACCAGTTGCTGATGCTATTAAAGAAAGAATTCCTTATACGATTGAGCTTGCACTATATGCATTTATACCGGTTATTGCTGTTGGTATTTGGTTAGGTGTTACTGCTGCGGTTAATAGAGACAAGTTTATAGATCATTTTATAAGGATTTTTGCAATAGTTGGATGGTCACTTCCAGATTTCGTATTCGGATTGATAATATTGATGATTTTCTATTCAGTTCTTGGATGGTTTCCACCAGGAACTTTGAGTGATTGGGCAGATTCAATTGTAAAATCAGATAGTTTTCATAAGATAACACATCTATTAACAATTGACTCATTATTAAATGGTAGGCTTGATATTTTCTGGGATGCATTGAGACACTTAATTGGACCTATTCTAACAATTTCTTGGCTTTGGTGGGCGTATTTGTTAAGAATTACAAGATCGAGTATGCTTGAAGTTCTTGGTAAAGAATATGTTAGAACGGCTAGGGCAAAAGGAGTTCCTGAAAAAGAAGTTATACACAAACATGCCAAAAAGAATGCGATGATTCCTGTTGTAACTGTAGCAGGAGCGATGGTTATTGGCTTGCTTGCAGGAACTGTTATTGTTGAAGTTATATTTAATAGAATCGGTATGGGAAGATTTACAGCTCAGGCAGCAACTCAGCTTGATTATGCAGCAATTTTAGGTAGTACTTTATTTTATTCAACATTGCTTGTGGTTGGAAATTTAATAATCGATATACTATACGCAATATTAGACCCAAGAATCAGACTAGGTTAAGGAGGTGGATGTTGATGAATACAGAGTTTAAAAGAACAATGAGAAAATTGTTTAGAAATCCTTCTGCAGTTCTAGGATTTTCATTGTTAATATTTTTTGCTTTGATTGCTGCATTTGCGCCATTGCTTGCACCGCCTGTTAATCCAATGTTTCCAGATGAAAATGGAAATCCAATGAAACTTGAAGATCCATACATAATGCCAATTCTTTCTTGGAATTCAGATCCAGTACCACCAAGTAAAGATCATCCCTTTGGTATGATTGCAGGTAGAGACATTTATTACGGAGTAATTTGGGGTACAAGAACTGCTTTTAAAATTGGTTTAACAGTTGTTACTTTATCAACAATAATTGGTTTAATAATAGGATCAATTGCTGGTTATTTTGGTGGTTGGATAGATGAAATTCTAATGAGGGTTACAGATATTTTCTTATCAATTCCATTTTTATTAGCTGCAATGGTATTAACAACAATATTAGGAAGTGGTTTAGATAAAGTTATGATTGCAATGACAGTTTTTGGTTGGATGGCTGTCGCAAGATTAATTAGGGCAAATATATTGCAAGTTAAAGAAGAACAATTCGTTCTAGCTGCAAAAGCTCTTGGAATAAAAAACTTTATTATAATTGTAAGACATGTGCTTCCAAACACAATCTTTCCAGTTTTAGTTCAAGCTACAATGAGATTAGGTTCTTTGGTTATTACAGCTGCTGCACTTTCATTTTTAGGACTTGGTGCTCCAATTGGTTATGCTGATTGGGGTTCAATGCTTAACTATACAAGAAACTATATATTAGGTGCTAGTGGTCAAGCACTAGCTTACTGGTATACGGTTTTTTATCCTGGCATGGCAATGGTTTTGTTTGTATTAGCATGGAATTTAGTAGGTGATGCTTTAAGAGATGTCTTTGATCCGAAATTGAAATAAAAGGAGTGATTGAGTTGGAAAAAAAACCATTATTAGAAGTAAAGAATTTAAAGACCTATTTTCATACAGAAGATGGAATTGTTAAAGCAGTTGACGGTGTGGATTTTGAAGTTTATCCCGGCGAGACACTTGGAATTGTTGGCGAATCCGGTAGTGGAAAAAGTGTTACCTCATTATCAATTTTAAGATTGTTGGATCCAAATGGTGAAATTTTAGAAGGAAGTCAAATAATTTTTGAAGGAAAGAATCTTTTAGAGCTATCAGAAGATGAGATGAGAAAAATTAGAGGTAATGATATTGCAATGATTTTTCAGGAACCAATGGTAGCTTTAAACCCAGTTTTTACAATTGGTGAGCAGATTATGGAAGCAATTTTGTTGCACCAAGATGTTGATAAAAAAGAAGCTAGAAGAATGGCAATTGACATGCTAAGAAAAGTTGGAATACCTGAACCAGAAAAACGTGTTGATGAATATCCACATGAATTATCTGGTGGTATGAGGCAAAGAGCAATGATTGCAATGGCACTTTCATGTAAGCCAAAATTATTAATTGCTGATGAACCAACAACCGCACTTGATGTTACTATTCAAGCGCAAATCCTTGATTTAATGAAGGAATTACAAAGAGAGTATGGAATGGCTATAATTTTAATTACGCATGATGTTGGTGTTATTGCAGAAAATGCCGATAGAGTTGTTGTAATGTATGGTGGAATGGTTATGGAAACAGCTGATGTAAAAGAATTATTTAAAGAAATGAGGCATCCATATACTTGGGGACTTTTGAATTCAATTCCAAGGTTAGATATTGAGCAGGATAAACTTTATAATATTCCTGGAATTGTTCCTGATCCATTGCATTTTCCACCAGGATGTAGATTTAATACTAGATGTGAGTTTGCAGATGAAAGATGTAAAAAGGAAATTCCACCGTTATATGAAGTTGGAAAAAATCATTATTCAAGATGTTTTTATTATAAAAAAATTGAAGAGGCTCAGAAACTCAAAAAGGCTGGTGAAAGTGCATGAGTGAAAAAAAAGTATTAGTTAAAGTTGATAATCTTGTAAAGTATTTTCCAATTCGTGCAGGAGTATTTAAAAGAGTTGTAGCATGGGTTAGAGCAGTAGATGACATCAGCTTTGAAATTTATGAGGGGGAGACTGTTGGGCTTGTTGGTGAATCAGGCTGTGGAAAAACTACTGCCGGAATGACGCTTTTAAGACTTTATGAACCTACATCTGGAAGAATTATAGTAGACGGAAAGGATACAACATATTATTTTATGCCACGTTATAAGGCAAAGAAATATTTAAAGAAAATGTATATAGAGAAATTTAAAAAAGAAGATCCATCAAAATTTACAGGAATTGATAAAGAATACTATGAAATATATGACGAACTAGGCGAAAGTGGTTTTTATAGCAAACTTTTAGATAATATTACTGAAAAGAGAAGAGATTTTAGAAGAACGATGCAAATAGTTTTTCAGGATCCATATAGTTCTCTTAATCCAAGAATTAGAGTTAAGACAATTGTTTCTGAAGGACCTGTATTGCATGGTCTGATAAAAAAATCTGAAGTAGTAGATAAGGTAAAAGAAGTTTTAGAAGAAGTTGGTATTCATGGAGAACATATGTATAGATTTCCTCACCAATTTTCAGGAGGGCAACGTCAAAGAATAGGAATAGCAAGGGCATTATTAATGAATCCAAAGTTAATAGTTGCCGATGAAGCAGTAGCAGCACTTGATGTTTCCATTAGATCTCAAGTTATTAACTTAATGCTTGAACTTCAAAAGAAACATAATTTAACTTATTTATTTATTTCACATGACCTATCAGTCATTAAATATATTTCTGATAGAGTTGTCGTTATGTATTTAGGAAAGATTGTTGAAAATGCTTCAAAGAAAGAATTATTTGATAATCCATTACATCCATATACAAAAGCATTAATGAGTGCTATACCGGTTCCAAACCCAGAATATAAGAAAAAGAGGATAATTTTAACAGGAGATGTTCCAAGTCCTGTTAATCCACCAAGTGGATGTAGATTTCATCCAAGATGTCCTGTAGCAAAAGAAATTTGTGCTAAAGAAGAGCCACAATTGAAAGAAGTATCACCTGGTCACTTTGTAGCTTGTCATTTCCCTGGATCGTTAAAATAATAAGAATTTCTTTAAAATAGCATCTCACCTTATGGTGAGATGCTATTTTTTTTTAGGAAAATAAATAATTAATAAAGAAAAATTTGTTAGAAAAAGAATAGGAGGTGTAAAAAGTGAGAATAAATCATAATTTAAGTGCTTTAAATGCTTGGAGGCAAATTTCATTAACTAATTCAAATATGACAAAAACTTTGGAAAAATTATCATCAGGATTAAGGATTAACAGAGCAGCTGATGATGCAGCTGGACTTGCAATAAGTGAAAAGATGAGAGGTCAAATTAAAGGACTTGATATGGCAAGAAAGAATGCACAAGATGCTATATCTTTAATTCAAACAGCAGAAGGTGCATTAAATGAAGTTCATTCAATACTTCAGAGAATGAGGGAACTTGCAGTTCAAGCAGCAAGTGATACAAATACTGATGTTGATAGAGAAAATATTCAAGCTGAAATAGAACAATTACGTCAAGAAATTGATAGAATAGCCCGTTCAACTGAATTTAATACAAAAAAGCTTTTGAATGGAAGTTTAGAAGGTTTTAGAGCAAATGCTGAAGCAGATATTGTAAATGGTGGAATAATAGATTTAACAATTAACACTTTAAATCAAAATGCTAAAGAAGGTACTTATTTGGTTGAGGTAGGACAATTTAGAGGTTCACCTACAAGTGCATTGGATGTAAGAATAACTTTAGTAACAAGTTCATCTGTTTATAGCACAATTGTTACTTCTTTTTCTCAAGGATATGTTGTAGTAGGTGGGGTTACTTTAAGATGGGATTCAACTGTCATATCAATTTCAAATTATAATGGATTACCAAGTGGTGAAGTTATTGATGCTGCGGTTGCAAGAATTGAAGGGAAATACACTGGTTCTGATTATTTGGTTTTCCAGATTGGTGCAAATGAGGGAGCAAATATGGTTGGTGGAATTGACGCTGTTGATTCAAAAAATTTGGGACTTATCACTAGTTTAATTGATGTTACCTCGCAAGATGGAGCAGAAAGGGTAATAAGTTTAATAGATGCTGCAATAGATAAAGTAAGTGGAATTCGCTCAAAATTAGGAGCAATGCAAAATAGATTGGAACATACAATTGCTAATTTAGGTGTTTCATCAGAAAATCTAACATCGTCAGAAAGTAGAATAAGAGATGCTGATATGGCTAAACAAATGATGTTCTTTACAAAACAGCAGATATTAATTCAATCAGGGATGGCAATGCTTGCTCAGGCAAATACACTTCCACAAAATATTTTACAATTACTGAGAGGTTAAAAAGGATAATATTTCATAATTTTTAGAATTTATTATTAAATAAGGTAAAAAATCACCCTTTTTTATAAGGGTGATTTTTTTATATAATCTTCCTAAAAAGAAGGAGGGATAAGATGAAAATATATGAAATTGTTCCTGTTGCTTTGGGAAAAAAAATGCCTGATGTATTAATAAAGAATGTTAATCTTGTGAATGTTTTTACAGGAAAAATTGAAAAAACTAATGTTGCTCTTTATAAAAAAAGAATTGCAGGAATTGGAGATGATTATAAAGTTGGAAAGGAAGTTATTGATGCAAAAGGCCTATTTGCAATTCCTGGACTTATTGATGCTCATGTTCATATTGAAAGTTCTATGCTTTCGCCTACTGAGTTTGCAAAATTAATCCTTCCTTTTGGTACGACAACAATTATTGCAGATCCACATGAAATTGCAAATGTTTTAGGTGTAGAAGGTATTGAATACATGATTAAGGCAACTGAAGGTATACCGTTAAATGTCTATTTCGCAATTCCATCTGCAGTGCCCGCAACAAATCTTGAAACATCAGGAGCAACACTTGGTGCTGAAGATATGGTGAGCTTAGTTGAAAAATATCCGTTTAGAATTATCGCTTTAGGAGAAGTTATGAATTATCCTGGTGTTTTAAATTGTGATAGAGAGCTCATTACAAAAATTGAGATATTAAGACATAAATATAAAAAGATTGATGGCCATGCACCAGGATTAACTGGAAAAGAGTTAAATGCATATATTGATGCTTTTGTTCGATCTGATCATGAATGTGAAACAAAGCAAGAAGCATTAGAAAAACTTTCAAAAGGAATGCAAATATTTATTAGAGAAGGGACAGCAGCCAGAAACCTGAATGCATTACTTCCAGCAGTAAATGAAATGAACCACTTTTTCTTCTCTTTTTGTACTGATGATAGAGACCCAAATGACATAATTGAGAGAGGTCATATAAATGGAATTATTAAAAGTGCAATTGATAATGGAATTGATCCAATAATTGCAATTAGGATGGCAACAATTAATACTGCTAAATATTTTAATTTGAGAAGTATGGGTGCAATTTCGCCTGGTTATAAAGCAGATATTGTTTTTGTAGATAGTTTAAAAGATTTTAATATAAGGTTTGTTATTAAAGATTCAAAGATTGTAGTTGAGGACAGAAGAATCAATATGAATGTTGAAAGTATAATTCGTAATATTCCAAATACTTTAGGAAAAATAAATATTGTAAAAAACTATTCTTTAAGTATTAAAAATAGGAATAGAAAAATACGTGTGATATCTGTAAAATCTGGGACTCTTTTAACAGATGAACTAATATTTGAGCCAAAGGTTGAAAAAGGTTACGTAGTTTCAGACATTGACAGAGATATTATAAAAATAGCAGTTTTTGATAGACATAAAGCAAGCGGTTATTCAATTGGCTTTGTTCACGGACTTTCAATCAAAAATGGGGCAATTGCAACTACAATTGGTCATGATTCTCATAATTTGACTGTTGTTGGAACAAATGACGAGGATATGAATTATGCAATAAGTAGGATAAAGGAGTTAAATGGAGGAATCGTTGTTGTAAAAAATAAAAAGCTTATAGCTTCTTTGTCACTTCCAATAGCGGGGTTAATGTCAGACAAAAACTATGGTTTTGTGGTTGAAGAATTGAGGAAATTAAAAAATTCTTTAGTAGAAATTGGGGTAAATAGTGATATCCTAATGCAAATACACTTTTTACAACTTGCTGTAATACCAAAATTAAAGATTACAGATAAAGGACTAATTGACGTTGAAAAACAGAAAATAGTTGATTTGTTTGTGGAGGTGTAATTTATGAATGTAATTGGAAAGAAAGTAGAGAGAATCGATGGATTAGAAAAAGCCTATGGAATTTCTAAATACGTAGCAGATTATTATTTTGAAAATATGTTATATGCAGGAGTAGTTTATGCTAATGTTCCACATGGAATATTGAAAAATATAGATATTTCGGAAGCAAAGAAAATTCCTGGAGTAGTATACATAGCGACATACAAAGATGTTCCAGGAGTTAATAAATTTGGTCATGTTATAGATGATATGAATTTTCTTGTTCCTGTAGGGGAAAAAATTAGATTTGAAGGAGATGTATTAGCACTGATTGCTGCTGAATCTAAGCATGCAATTGAAGAAGCTAGGAAATTAATAAAAGTAGAAATTGAGGAGTTACCACCTGTTTTATCGATAGATGAAGCGATAAAAGATAAAATAATTGTTAATGGAAAATCAAATATTGGTTTTCATAGAAAAATTAGAAGAGGAAATGTTGATGATGCTTTTTCAAAAGCGGATCTTATTATAGATGAAAAATTTGAAACAGGGTATCAAGAACATTCATATTTGGAAACACAAGGTGTTGTTGCAAATTATACTCCAAGAGGGGTAATGGAAATTTATGTTAGTGCGCAATGCCCATTTTATGTTCAAAAAGACGTAGCAAAAATATTGGGAATAGAATTAAATAGATTAAATGTAATACAGACTGAAACTGGAGGAGGATTTGGTGGAAAAGAAGATGTTCCATCCTACATAGCATCAAAGGCTGCTCTTTTATCATATATTACAAAAAGACCTGTTAAATTAATCTATACAAGAGAAATGGATATTAAAGAAACAAGTAAAAGACATCCTAGTAAGTCATATTACAAAGTTGCATTTTCAAAAGATGGAAAAATTTTGGGAATCAAGACAAAAGTTTATTTAGATATGGGTGCTTATTCAACTCTTTCCCCAATAGTTATGTATAGGACAATGGTACATGCAAGTGGAGCTTATTCAGTAAAAAATGTAAGTGTTGATGTATATGGAGTATATACAAATAAAGTGCCTTGTGGAGCTTTTAGAGGCTTTGGCTCGCCTCAAGTTTTAGTAGCGATTGAATCGATAATGGATCGTGCGGCAAAAAAGTTGAATATTGATCCGTATAAAATAAGAATGAGAAATGCACTTGATATGAATAAAGAAACGTCAACCGGACATGTGCTAACTCAATCAGTTGGGGCAAAAAAAACTTTGGAAAAAATTTATAAGGCATCAAATTATGAAATTTTAAAGAAAGAAGTTTTAGAATATAATAAAAACTCTAAATTAAAAAAACTAGGATTAGGTTGGTCCCATATTTTTTATGGTGTAAGTTTAGGAGCAGGTGGTCAACATCTTGATGGTGCTACTGCAACAATTAATGTTCAATCAGACGGTACTATTAATGTAATGATAGGTAATACCGAAATGGGGCAAGGTGCAAAAACAACAATGGCGATAATAGTATCGGAAATATTGGGACAAGATATTTCAAAGATTAGGGTTTTGCAACCTGAGACATTGTTTATTCAAGATAGTGGGCCGACTGTAGCTTCAAGGACTACATTCTTTAGTGGTAATGCTTTAAAAATAGCAACTGAGAAATTAAAAAAGAACATAGTTGAATTTCTAGTTTCTTATTTTGGTGTAGGTGAAAATGAAATTAGTTTTTTAGATGGAAAAGTTTTTATAAGAGAAAAAGTATTTTCTTTTGAGGAGATTGCAAAGTTATGTAACGACAATAACGTTAAGTTGTCTGAGGTTGGATGGTATAAATCTCCTAAATTACATTTTGATCACGAAAATGGAATTGGTGAGGCATATATAACATACAGTTTTGCAACGCAACTTTCTCTTGTTGAAGTTGATTTGTTAACTGGAAAAGTTGCATTGAAAGAAGCTTGGGTTTGTCATGATATTGGTAAAGTTATAAACTTAGAAGGTGCTGTTGGTCAGGTTCAAGGTGGGGTAATTCAAGGGATGGGATACGCTATTATGGAAGAAATAAAGCAAAATAGTGGAAAAATACTCACTACTAATTTCAATAATTATTTAATCCCAACTATCAAAGACATTCCTGAGAAAATACATGTGTATTTTGTGGAAGAGGAATTCTCAGAAGGACCATTCGGTGCAAAAGGATTGGGTGAACCATCGCTAATGACTTCACCACCTTCAGTTTTAAATGCAGTTTCAAATGCTATAGGTAGTTTTTTAAATAAGATACCTATTTCTTTAGAGGAAATAGTTAAAAATACTAAGGAGGGAAAATTATGATGAGAAAGGTTCCTGTTATTGGACCAACTTTTGAAGAAATGCTTAATCCAGAAAAGATTGATCCAAAAATTAGGAAAAGAGCTATTGAAATGAAAAAGAAAGATCCACTTCATCCAATTAACTTGTTTAATATCACATGGAAAGATGAAAATAATGAAATTTATTATTTTGAAGTTCCGAAAGATATTACAGGAGTTGATGCTAATATAATTGTTTTATATGCAAAAGAATTTCCATCAGGAAGTCATAAAGTTGGTGCAACATACTCAGTGTTGGCAGAAAAAACTGTTTACGGAGAAGTGGATCCATTGAAACATACATTAATTTGGCCATCAACCGGGAATTATGGAATTGGAGGAGCTTGGGTTTCATCTAGAATGAATTATAGATCTATTGTTTTACTTCCAGAACTTATGAGTAAAGAAAGATTTGAAATTATTAGAAAATATGGAGCTGAGGTTATTGCAACACCTGGGTGCGAATCAAATGTTAAAGAAATATACGATAAATCAAAAGAACTATATAATAAGGATCCTGAACATGTAAGAATATTAAACCAATTTGAAGAATTTGGCAATTATAGATTTCATTACTATGTTACAGGAAATACAATGATCGAATTAGTAAAAAATAAAAAAATTGGAAATTCTAGAATTTCGGCAGTTGTTTTAGGTGTAGGTTCTGCTGGAACAATAGCATCTGGTGATAGAGTAAAACAAGAATTTTCAGAAGCTAAAGTAGTTGCTGTTGAGCCATTACAATGTCCAACAATTTCTCTTAACGGATATGGTGGTCACGATATTCAAGGTATTGGTGATAAACATGTTACATGGATTCATAATGTTATGAATAATGACGCAGTTGTTTTAGTTGACGATATGGAATCAAAGAAAATGCTTCAAGTTTTAAGCGATCCAGTGGGAATTGAATTTTTGAAAGAATTTGCTCCAAAAGATATGGTTGATTTTATATCAGACAAATTTGGGATTTCGGGAGTTGCTAATTTGATTGGAGCAATAAAAGTAGCAAAGTATTATAACTTTACGTCTGATGATAATATTTTTATTGTTGCTACTGATTCAATTGAGAGATATTATTCAGTTATGAAAGATTTAGAGGAAAAGTTTGGAAAACTTGATAGAGCAGAAGCTAAAGCACGAACTGAAAGAATTTTATTATACAAAGAGCCTTCTTGGATCTTTGAAGGTGATAAATATTCTAGAGAAAGATGGCATAATTTAAAATATTATACCTGGGTTGAGCAGCAAGGAAAAACAGTAGAAGAGCTAAATGCGCAGAAGGATCAGAGTTATTGGATTAAGCAACAAGAAAAAGTTTATGAAGTAAATGAAAAAATACTTGAATATAGAAAAAAACATTATGATGAACTTATGAAAATATATTTTGAAGATTGAAGGTGGTAATGTGAGAAAATTGTTTAAAAATATTTCTTATGTTTATACATTTGATGAAAAAATTGGAGATATTGAGAATGGTTATATTTTAGTGGAAGATAATGTAATTAAAGAGGTTGGAAGAAATTGGGAAAATATTGAAGCAGATGAAATTTACGATTTAGATGGATATATGATTATCCCCGGTTTTGTAAATACACATCATCATATGTTTCAATCACTTACTAGAGGACTTGCTGCAGACAAAAAGCTTTTTGATTGGCTTGTTTTTCATTATGAAATATGGAAATTTATAGATGAAGAGGCAATTTATGTAAGTAGTTTAATAGCACTCTATGAAATGATTAAAACTGGAGTTACAACAACAACAGACCATCTTTATCTTTACCCATATGGAAATAACAAGCTTTTTGATGCTGAAATAGAAGCTGCAAAATTGATAGGTGTAAGGTTTCATCCTACAAGAGGGAGTATGTCGCTTAGTAAAAAAAACGGAGGTCTTCCTCCAGATAGTGTTGTTCAAACTGACGATGAAATATTGCAAGAAAGTGTTAGAGTTATAGAAAAATATCATGATCCAAGCAAATATTCTATGCTTAGAGTTGCGCTTGCTCCTTGTTCGCCGTTTTCGGTGACGCCATATTTGATGAAGGAGACTGTAAAAATTGCTAATAAATATGATGTTCTACTTCATACACACCTTGCTGAAACAAGAGATGAAGAAGAATATTGTCTTGAAAAGTTTGGAAAAAGGCCCGTAGACTATATGGAAGAACTTGGTTGGCTTAACAACAAAGTATGGTTTGCTCACATGGTCTGGTTGAGTAAAGAAGATATGGAAAAGCTTTCAAAAAATAATGTTGGAATGGCACATTGCCCTTCTTCAAATATGAGATTAGGATCTGGAATTGCTCCAGTAAGTGAGTTAAAGAATAAAATCAGAATAGGAATTGCTGTAGATGGTAGTGCAAGTAATGATACAAATAACATGATAATGGAAGCAAGAAATGCACTATTACTCCAGAGAGCAAAATATGGTGCCAATGCTTTAACTGTTAGGGAAGTTTTAAAAATGGCAACTATAGGTGGAGCAGGTGTTTTAAAAATGGATGATTATATTGGAAAAATAGCACCAGAAATGGCTGCAGATTTTATAGGTTTTAAGTTAGATAAGGTTGAATTTGCTGGAGGATTACATAATCCAATAAATTCAATATTGCTTTGTGATCCAAAGCAGGTTGATTTATCTGTAATTAATGGAGAAATAAAAATATTAAATAGTGAATTTACAAACTTTGAGATTTCTGATTTTTTAGAAAAACATAATATGATCTCAAAAAAATTGTTGAAAAAGGCAGGAATTTTATTGTAACTTTAATTGTAATATAAATGTATACTTTTGTTATTAAATTAGAAACGAGCAGCAAGGCTTATGAATAAAAGCTTAAAGGCTGCTCGTTTTTTTAATTTTAATTTTGAAATAGAATATTAAAATGTTATAGTAGAAAATGAGTTAATTTAGCGGAGCGGAGCGAGAAAAGTGAGAAGATATGAAGATAAGCATATTCCAGTAATGCCTAGAGAAGTTATTGAACATCTTATTTGGAAAAAAGATGGAGTATATGTTGACTGTACAGTTGGTGAAGGTGGTCATACTTTACTTATGGCCTCAGTTTCGCCTAATATTTTTGTTATTGGTTTAGATATTGACTCTGAAGTTTTGGCCATTGCAGAAAAAAATCTCTCCGGTTTTAGTAATGTTAAACTCTTCAAATCCTCCTATGTTGACCTTCCTGTTGTTTTAAAGGCCCTTAATATTGAAAAGGTTTCTGGAATTTTAATTGATCTTGGTATATCAACTTATCAGTTGAAAGCTGAAGGTAGAGGTTTTACATTTAATAGAGATGAGCCTCTTGATATGCGTATGAATTTAGAACAGAAAAAAACAGCATATGATGTTGTAAATTTTTATTCGGAAAAAGAACTTGCAGATATTATTTTTAAGTATGGTGAAGAAAGATTTTCTAGACGTATTGCAAGAAGTATTGTAAATAGTAGACCAATTAATTCTACCTTTGAATTAGTTGAAGCAATAAGAAAAGCTTTACCACCTCAAGAAATAAGGAAAAGAAAAAGACATTTTGCTACAAAAACTTTCCAAGCAATTCGGATAGAAGTTAACGGTGAACTAAATAATATTGAAAATTTTTTAAATAACGTTCCTGATTTATTAGAAATTGGTGGTAGACTTGCTGCAATTTCTTTTCATTCACTTGAGGATAGGCTTGTAAAACATTTTATTAAAAATTCAAACAAATTAAGACAAATAGTTGGTCCAATAATACCTAGTAAAGAAGAAATTGATGAAAATCCGAGAGCAAGAAGTGCAAAATTAAGAATAGCGGAGCGAATTTAAGGGGGGAGGAATTTTTATGGCAGTTAGTGTTCAAGCGAAGCGGAGCAGAGTAGAAAAGTTATCAAAGTTATCGTTATTAACTCTTTTGAAAAAGTTTTTTTTGGTATCTATTCCAGCGTTGATTATTTTTACGATGGTTTATGTTGTTATTCATTTTTCCACCCTTAATGTAGAAATCCAAACTCAAAAGGAGGCATATCAGAAAGAATTGGTTGAGTTAAATACTAAATTAATCAATCTCAACAAATCGATTGAATCTCTTACAATTGGACTTGAAAACATAAGATAATTATATGAAAAATCCGCGAGTAATATTCTTGTATTTTATATTTGTCATTTTAATTTTTATTGAGGTAATTAAACTTTTTGAGGTTAATAAAATTGAAGAAAATACTATAGTTTATGAAAAAATACCTTCATTGAGAGGTAAAATTTATGATTGTAATAATCAACTTCTTGCAACTAGCCTCCCATTATATGTTGCATATTTTGATGTTGATTTTTTAAAAAGATTGTACAATCCTTCTTATGATTTTGATATTAAGCTTCTTGAAAGTCGATTTAATGTGAAAATAGATTTTAATAAAAGATTTGTTAAATTAGGAGAATCTTTTGATATAAATGTAATAAAACAAAAAATACCTTTTGAATTAAGAAAGTTTGTTAATATTAGTATTAATGAAAAAAGGCTGAGATTAGAAAATTTTGGATTGGATCAAATAATAGGAATTGTTAGAGATGGAAAAGGTGTAAACGGTATAGAAAAGTTTTTTGATGACTTATTGTCAAAGAAACAAGATGGTGAAATTAATTTAAAAGTCTCAGGTGGTGTTACTAAAGAAGCATCAATAATTCAATATATTCCACCAATTAATGGTGAATCAATAGTTTTATCATTAGATACGGATATACAAAAAATATTGTATGAAATAGCATTTAATTCAAAAATTAATTATCATGCAGAAAATGTTGGAATAATTTTAATGGAAACAAAGACAGGTAAAATAAGAGCTTTAGTAACAACTAATAATTGGCCTGACTATTTTATGGGGTATATTGAGCCAGGTTCGGCGATGAAACCAATGTTTTATTCTGCAGCACTTGATCTTGGTGTGATTACAGAAGATTCGACATTTGTATGCAAAGGTTATATTTATCCAGATAGTGAGTTAGATATAAAAATTAGTGATATTCATCCCCATGGTTTGCTTGATTTAAAAGAAGCAATTTCAGAATCATGTAATGTAGCTGCGGTTTTAACTTCTAAAAGGATAGTAGAAGAATACAATAATGAAACTTTATATAATATTTTTAAAACTTTTGGTTTTGGTGAAAAAACTGGTATTGAGCTACCGAATGAAATTGAGGGAGTTTTAAATTCTCCAGATAAATGGTCAAAAATTGAATGGGCATATTTACCAATAGGATATTCAATTGGAGTAACCCCATTACAATTAATAACAGCATTTAATAGTATTTTTAATGATGGGATATTAATAAAACCAACTTTAATTGAAAATAGTACTCCTAAAAAATACCGAGTAATGTCTTCTAATACAGCTGATAAGATGAAAAAATTTTTGAAAGATGTTGTAGAACATGGTACGGGAATTTTTGCAAAAATTCCTGGAATGGATATTTATGGTAAGACCGGTACGAGTGAAATTCCAGGTAAAGAAGGAAGTTACATTATGACATTTGAAGGTAATTTTTCTTTAAATAGCATAGATTATACTGCTTTAGTTTGGGTTACAAATCCTGAAGGATATTCTCTTTCTAGTTATGTAGCAGCTCCTATATTTAAACAAGTAGTTTTAAAACTAAAGGAATATTATTCAGAAAATAATAGAATGATTTACGTAACACCTGGTTTAGTTCCTAATATTGTAGGATGGAATATTAGACAAGTATTTGTTTTAGAAAAATATTTTAAAATAAAAATTTTAGGAAAAGGATTATACGTAAAAAAACAGTTTCCAGACCCTGGAAGCTTTAGCGATGAAATTATTGTTTACTTAGGTGAATGAATGTGTTAATTAAAATGCAATATAAGTTACCTTATATTGCGTTGATAAAGAAGGAGTGAGAAATTGGTAGTAAAATCTAGATTTGTTATCGTTCCAATGCCAGTTATGCAATTTGTAATGAAAGCAAGGCCAGCAAATGCTGGTAGAGCGTATTTATATCTTTATTCTATGTCGATCGCAGTAGGGAAAAAGGTGACTCCGTGGATTTCATATAGAGATTTAGCAGATTATTTTGGTGTTAAATATGGAACCATAGAGCTTTCGATGAGACTTTTGCAAAGATTAAATGCAATTGTTCCAATTGCTAGAAAGAATAAGAGAGGATATGGGCAAAAATATATTGTAAATGTTCCTGAATATGTTAATGGTGAATTTATTTTTGTTGATTTGGAAGAATCATCAATATTTGATGATTTAGTACTGGATGAAAATTCAAAAACATTTGTATCTGTTATAAAAAGGTTTAAATCAAGAAAAGAAAAAGCTATGAAGGATCAATTAAAGCTGTTTGATGATTAAATAATTTTATCGACAGGAAAACCTGCCAAGCAAATGCTTGGCTTTTTTTGTTTTTATTAAGAAAGTTTTTGTAGATATATTTATATGTAAGATAAAAACATAAAAAAATATTATCACATATATTTGTTCAACAATATTTCATATCATACAAAAAACAGTGTATAATATATAAAAACAAAAAACAGGGGGCTGAAAAATGACAATACTGTTATACTTATTTCTTTTTTTTGCAGGAGTTGCAGCAGGTTTTATAAATGTTCTTGCTGGTGGTGGTTCAATGCTTACGCTACCTGTATTAACATTACTTGGGCTTGATATTTCTGTTGCAAATGGTACTAACAGGGTAGGCATTTTACTTCAAAACATAATTGCAACAAAAAATTTTAAAAAACATAGACTTTTTACATTAAAAGAGGGCTTTTTAATTGCTTTGCCTGCAACTATTGGTGCAATCTTTGGTACTTTTACTGTTTTAAATTTAAACAAAGAACTTCTTGAAAAGATTATAGGTACTATTTTTTTGATTATGAGTTTTTTTATATTGTATAAACCAAAACTATGGGAAGAGGGTAAAATAGTAAAAAGAAATTATCTAATTACTTTTATAGTATTTTTTGCAATAGGATTTTATGGCGGTTTTATTCAAGCTGGTGTAGGATTTTTTCTAATTCTTGGATTAGTTTTAGTTGAAGGAAATAATATTATTAAAACTAATGCCTTAAAAGTATTTGTTGTTTTAAATTATACTGTATTTTCATTTCTTATTTTTTTATTCAATGGGAAAGTTGATATATTAAAAGGTCTTGTTCTTGCTGCAGGGACAATGATAGGTGCTAATTCAGGTACAAAAACAGCACTAAAAACAGGTGCCAAATTCGTTAGAATATTTGTGTTTTTGATGATTGTAATCTCAGCTATAAAATACATATTATAACTATTTATACAATGAGTTTTTGAAAAAATGTAAGCTTTTTCTTGCAATCAATCTCCTAAAAAAGTAAGATGATTTATGACCAGAAGGGATTGTAACTTTTCTAGCATTTTGTAATCTATTGTATAGATTGTTGGATGCCTTTTTTGGCATTATCTTGTCAAACATTCCTTTGAAGAACAAAACAGGTTGATTTACAAATTTAGCGTATGAAATTGGATCGTAATGAAAACATCCAGGCTTTAAAGAAAAAATTTCATCTATATTTTTTAATTCATTTAGTTTGTTAAAACCTTCTTTTCTAAGTTTTACACATTTATCCTCGTCTTTACATCCCCATTCATTACTATATTTTTTGTATCCTTCCCTTACTGGTTCCAGATATGGTGAGTACCAATTTATCCATCGCCAATCACCACCTGTGAAACTTAAAACTCCGGCTTTTATTCTTTTATCTAAAGCCATACTTATGGTAGCTATCATTCCACCAAAGCTAAATCCCATTATACCAATAGGTAATTTATTTTCTATCTCTTCAATTAAATCAATTGTTCTTCTAGCATCTTTAACTGCCTGGTGAAATCTTACAACACAGTGAGCAGGTGAATGATGATAAAACGGCTCGCCACCTTCCCAATCAGGTTTTGCCCTCTTTTGATGGTATGGATGTATTAAAAAGTATGTTTCAAGACCCATTTTTGAAAACTTTTCAGCAAACCACATTAAATATGGTATATGACCATTTCCAATACCATGTAAAAATATTAATCTAGCCCATGGTTTTTTTGAATTATATTTATAGACATGGATTTTCTTTGATTCAGGTATGTCAGGCTCATATACTGTATCAAACTTAAGTAGAGAATAATTTTCATATTTTTCAATTTCAAGATTAAATGGAATTGTTTTATCGTATTCGTATATCATTTAATTCCCCCTTTAAATCTATGTCTAATAAAATAATATACCCAATTGTAAAATTTAGCAATTATAAATCTTGAAAAATTTGGGATTTATGTTATATATAGATGGTAAAATAAATTAGGATAAAATTAAAAAATTCTGAAATAGTGGAGGAATGATTATGCATTATATTACAGCAATAATGTCTGCTTTTTCATCATCAGTAACCTCTATTTTTGGTAAGTTATCATTAAATGTGGGAGCATCAGCGCTTCAGATATTGCTTTTAAGATTCTTTTTTTCACTTATTATTTCAGGAGTGTTTTTTGTATTATTAAAAAAGAAAGTTAACATTAAATATTTAATGTTTTTTGGAACTTTTGGAATTATTAATTATGGAATTGCAGCTTATCTTTTCTTTTATGGTTTAAAATTTTTGAATCCAGCATATGCTACAGTTTTGTTTTTCTCAAATCCAATATTTGTACTAATATTTCAAAAACTTATATATAAAGGTAATTTCAGTGTCTTTAATTTAATTGCAGTAGTTTTATCTTTTACTGGAATTATATTATCAAATTTAGCAGAAAAAAGAATTGGTGGATCCGAAAATTTGATATTTGGAAGCTTCTTAGTTATCCTTGCAGCAATTTTTAACGCATTATTTATTACATTAGTTGGGGATAAAATAAAAAAACTAAAATTAAACCCCTTTGAAAGCAGTTTTTATACTTTTTTGGGTGTAACAATTTTGTATTTTATAATCTCTATTGCGAATAAAGAATTATATACTTTAAAATTAGATTATTACATTTACGGCTTACTACTTGCAGTATTTTCTACATTAATTCCTTTAACTCTAAATTATTTTTCATTAAGAAAAATTAATTCTACAACTTTATCTTTAATAATGCCCCTTGAAATTGTATTTGCAAGTATTTTATCATTTATATTTTTTGATGAAATCTTCAATATTTTAAAGGTTTTAGGATTTTCATTTGTTGTTGCAGCTCCAATTTTAGAAAGAGTTAAGATAAAAAAGTGAGAATATATAGATTATTAACAAAGTAAAACCTCGCCATTTTTGGCGAGATTTTTTAGTAAAAGAGGGGATAAATTATTATCTATGTCTACAAGGTCTATTTTCGTATCCATCATGTCTTTGATTGCCTCTTTTTGACCTACCATTTTGATTTGGTCTACCTACGTTATTTCTTTGGGTTATGTTACCTCTTTTGTTATTACCTTTTTTTGCAAATGTTGGAAATCCATTTTTTCTAGCTACAAATTCATTTCCATTTATTACTGCCTTTTCTAGAACAATAAATATTTCATCTTGAAGTGTAACTAACTTTCCAGAAACTTCGATAGTTTTGCCAGTTTCTAAATAATCTTTGAAAAGCCAAATAGGTCCAGAATGAACTTTGTATACCTCATCATCAGCATCAATTAGAATTTCAGAGCCTTGACCAGGTACTAAGTTAATTTCTTTAACTACACCAGAAAAAGTAACGTCTGAAACCTTAGCACCTTCTGGTAAATTTTGAAAGAGAGGTGTAGAGAAATTCTGTGATGCGCTGTTTGATTGATTAGAATTATTCCAAGGCCCATATGCAAAGATACTTACTGATAAAACAAGTAATGATAATAATATAACACTAAACTTTTTTAACATAATAACACCTCCAAATAATTTGATTGACATTAATAATGATACTCTTAAATATTTAATAAGTACTTAAAGTTAGCTTAGAAATTGCTTAGAAATTTAAAATGAGATGGGTAGATATATATAAATAGAGTAATAAGTAGGAAAATATACAAATAAAACCATTTATTTGAAAATTATATGCATATATATTTGTTCAACAATTTTTAATATCATCCAAAAAACAAAACAACTAAAAAAATTGACTTATATTAAATTAATTTGCTATAATTTAACTGATTAACAAAAAAATTATTAAGGGGGATTGTTATGAAAAGGGGAGAAATTGTTGGAGCTACAACCTTATTAGGGTTAGGAATTGGATTTTTTACTGATTCACCTTTAAAATTTATTGGTTCATTATTAATCGGAACTGGCGTTGGACTTTTAATTGATTATATTACTTCTGTTTTTTCTGAAAGGAAAAAGCAATCTTCCTCCTAATTAGGAGGAATTTTTTTAAATTAATGCATTTGATATAATTAACGTACGGGGATAGGGGGGTTAAAAGAATGAAAAAGATCATTTTTATATTATTTGTTATAATTACCACAACCTTTTTCGCAAATCAATTTGAGATTAGATTACCAGCTTACGATAAAGAAAATGGTGTTTATCAAATTTACACATTTGAATATCCAGATAAACTTGAAGTAACTGTAGTTTTCTGGGATGAAGATCATCCCAGTTTATTTATTGATTTCATCTATGATATATATCGTTTTTTTAAATGGGGAAGATTTTATGACATTGAAACATTCTTTATTTTAGATGATAGAGTGATTTTTGAAGATGATTATTGCAATTCTCAATCATATTTTCAAACAGAAAATTTGCATAATTATAAGGAATTATCAACTGATGTTTTTGAAAATGATGGAGAAAAATTAGTAATATACGTTTCTACCTGGAATCATATGTTTTCAAATAAACCTCTTCCTAATACAAACTATATAACTTATTTCCCCACTAATCTTGTTGGAACTAGAAGAGATGTTGAACAATTTTTTAGTTGGCATAAAAATAAAAAGCTTATTACTACGTTTGTTCTCACCTTAATAGTTTTTCTTTTTTTTGTTTTAACAGTTTTTTTTAAGAAAAAATCAAAAAGTAAGGTTATTTTTAAAGTACTAACAACTTTTACGATATTTCTTATTTCACTATTGAACTCCTCAGGTGTTGAATTTCTAATTGTTGCTGGACTTTTTTTTGGAATGTTAGGAGACTTTCTTTTGGAATTTGAAGATAAATTTTTGCATGGAATGGTTTCATTTTTAATTGGTCATATCTTTTATTTACTATCCTTTTTAATGAAATTTGGCCTTCCAAATATTTTAGTATTTTTTATAATACTCTCTATTTTATTAATTCTCTATTTTGTTATATTATTTAAAAAGTCAAAAAACTTTAAAATTCCAATTTTAATCTACACAATTGCTATTGGCATAATGTTTTCCTTTACATTTTCCCCTGCATTTAAAGATATATATTATTTAAGATTTATGTTGCCACTGGCTGGTGGATTATTTGTTTTCTCCGATTTTTTAATTGCTATTGAAAAGTTTGTAAGAAAAATAAAATATTCTGAGATAATTATATTAGGAACGTATTTTTTAGCTCAACTTATAATAGCTCTATCTACTATCTTTTAAAATGAATAAATTGGAGGAATTTTTATGTGTGATACTATGGTTGCATTGCAAAATGCAACAGTTGATGGTTCAATAATCTTTGCAAAAAACAGTGATAGAGAACCAAATGAACCTCATATAGGAATTTATATTGAAAGGAAAAAACATCAAGAAAAAAAGGTAAAATGTACATATATAGAAATAGAACAAGTACCGGAAACTTATTCATGTATATTATTTAAACCTTCTTGGATTTGGGGAGCAGAAATGGGTGTAAACGAGTATGGAGTTGTTGTTGGCAATGAGGCTGTGTTTACTAAACTTATTTCTAAGGAAGAATCTTTAATAGGAATGGATTATGTTAGATTGGCACTTGAAAGATCAAAAACTGCAAAAGAAGCTGTTGATACAATTATCAAGCTTTTAGAAAAATATGGTCAAGGTGGGAAATGCGGATATTCCAAGAATTTATATTATGACAACTCATATCTAATTGCAGATTTTAATGAAGCTTACGTTCTTGAAACTGCTGGAAAAGAATGGGTATATAAAGAAATAAAAGATGTATACTCTATTTCTAATTCAATAACTTTAAAAGATAATTATGACAACTCCTCATTAAGTGAAAAAATAAATTTCAAAGAGACATTTGAAAAAAAGTTTTTATCCAAAATAGCATCTGGTGATTTTCGAAGAAATATAACTTATAACAAGTTAAAAAATTTATCTGGAAAAATTGATGTGAAAGATATGATAGAAATTTTAAGAATTCACACTGATTCAAAGAATTTTATAAACGGTTCATTAAAAAGTATATGTATGCATTCAGGAAGCTTGATTTCAAGCGAAACTACTGGAAGCTTTGTTGTTAAATTAAAAGATGGAGTAATAAAAATATATGCAACTTTGAGTTCAAGACCTTGTTCTTCTATCTTTAAACCACTTGCATTTAATAACTTTTTATACGCTGAAGATGAAGTTCAAAGTGCTGTAAATTATTGGTCTAAGAGAAAAAAACTTGTTGAAAAACTTTCTAAAAATTCAGAACTTAAAAAGAAATTTATCCAAGAAAGAGATAAACTAGAAAATGAAATCCTAAATACTGAATGGAATGAAAAATCATTAATAGAGCTTTGGGATAAAGAAGATATGCTAATTAATGAATTTTTACTTTAAGGGGGAATAACATGCAAATAGGAAATTATGTTTGCAAAGAAATAAATGGACTTTTTCTTTGTAGATCAAGCCTTTTATGCCAGTTTAATAAATTATTTCATATAGTTACAACACGAAAAGTAAGTGAAAATCAATTTAATATTGAGGAGCTTGACATGTCTTTTAATAATGAAAATTTTAAAGATCATTATATTTTACTTTCAGACAATTTAGGACTAGATTTAAACAAATTTATCTTTACAAATCAAGTTCATAAGAACAGAGTTGAATATGTAACTCGTAAAGACTTAAAAGGTGAATTTTATGAAAATGTAATTATTACAACAGATGGTCTTATTACAGATGAAAAGGGAATATTTTTAGTCACCAAATATGCAGATTGTATGCCAATAATTGCATATGATCCTATTAAAAATGTTTTAGGTGTTGCCCATTCAGGATGGCGTGGAACTTTGATTGATATGCCAAAACATCTTATTATCAAAATGATAGATGAATTTGGTAGTAATCCTGAAAATATTTTTGTAAGCATAGGCCCATCTATAGGGCCTGAAAGCTTTGAAGTGGGCAAAGATGTAGCAGAAAAGTTTGAAAAAAAATTTGGTGATATGTTTATCAAAGTACGTAATAATAAATACTTTGTTAATCTATGGAGAATAGCCGAAAATCAAATATATGAAATTGGAGTTAGAAATATTGAAATATCACTAATTGATACTTGCAGTAATACAGATTATTTTTATTCCTATAGGAAAGAGAATACGAAAAAAAGATTTGCTGCGATTGTTGGATTAATACCTTAAATATCAAAAATGACGGCATTTAGAGTCGATTTTTATTGAATTTATTTTAACTAGTATAGATTATGATATTTTATTTCAATCTATATCAATAGAATTTTCTATAGTACTTATTAAATAGGAAAAGTGAAAAACTCTTATTTAACATAGAAATATCAAAAAATATCTAAATTTATTTTCGATTAAAAAAAATAAATAGAATACTTAATTATGTAAAGAAAGTCGAGATGACATTTCCCTGTTGAATCTGTAAATCAAATGCTTAATTTTGGATTTTTTGATAATTGAGGGTATATTTTTGATTTGTTTATGCATTAAAATAAGCACTGGAAGAATCTTTTGAAAAGACAACAAATCCTAATTAAAATCAACTATTATATTAAGTCATTGTAAATATATATCCGATTTTATTGTTGAGATACGATTCCGGACAAGTAATTAAACTGTGATATTATATATATAAATTGATATTTACCAATATAAAATTAATTTTAATGACGGACTTAAAGGTGATGATATTATGTTACAAAACAAAACCGAATTATTAAAAAAGCGTCAAGAGATACTTAAACTGAATTTTATAGACATTTCTAACAAAGAATGGCTTTACATATTAGGTGAAGAAACCAGGAATTCAATAATGATAGAGGGTATTTTTGTAGATGAAGACGAACTTTTTGATGCACTTAATGGAAAATATCGTTCAGCATCTCATGTTGTAAATCATTTTCGGACAGCTAAGTTTTTATATAATTTTGCAATTGAGCTTTACAAAACAGGTGAAAATTATCCATGTCTTGCAGCAGTAAAAACAGCTCACAAAATGTTATTTGATGGGATTATCAAACCACAAAAACTTGGAATCTTTCGTATAGGAAAGATAAAAATAATTGGTGCAAAAATTGAACCGCCTGAATATGATATAAACGATTGGATTAGATTGTAGTGTAGTTATACTGAATATGCTTATTTACACCATCCAATTCATGAGGCAGCAGCAAGAATACATGTATTATTTGAATCAATTCATCCTTTTGAAGATGGCAACGGTAGAATTGGAAGAATTCTTCTCAATTTTTACCTTCTAAAAAATGGTTATATAAACATAACAATAAAAGGCATTGACCAAAGTGAGAGAGATGAATATATAACTGCGCTTGAAAAAGCTGAAGAGGGAATAAGGAATATATTCAAACATTCGCCTAAAGATTTTACACCAGAATATTTGGATAAAATGTTTACCAAAGAGCAAACTAAGGAACTATCTAACCTAATATTTGAACAACTTATTAGAGCAATAGACAATTATATTTGTTTAACTGAACAAACAATAGATGTTAATGAAGCATCTAAAGTGCTTGGAATAAAGCCTGATAGTGTTCTTAAGATGATAAAGCGAGGAAAATTGATAGCTGCCAAAAAAGGAAAAAAGTGGTGGATAGCTAAAAAATATATAAAATTGTTAATTTCTAAATATAAGGCCTAGTGGAAATAAAGGGAAAGAATTTATGAAAAACGAAACAAATAAGTTGATAAATAGTAAAAGATAGAAAATAGAATGGTATTTAGAAAAGCTGAAGCAGAGGATAAAGATGAGAGGAATGAATGAGAGAATGCTGAAAGCATAGATTATATATATGTTACTAATGTTATAAATAGACTTTCTGCACATCCTAAAATGATTAGATTAACTGACAAATAGTTTTTACTTTGGCCAATATTTTTTGATAAATATTAAAATTTATTATAGTAATTACAAACCAAAATCGAAATCTTTTATGAAAATTAAAAAAATACCGTAAAACAAATACTAAAGCCTCAAAATTTAATAATATTTTTTATTTAGAAGGTGATCTATGAGCTTTAAAAAATTGATTTTGAAAAGAACTTATTCTTCTGAAATTGATGACATTTTAAATGATTTTTACATACCAGTTTTAAAAGAATCAATAAGTTATTTTCGAATATCTGGATTTTTTACTTCGGAATCTTTAGCAATTGCTGCTGGAGGAATATTAGGTTTGATAAAGAATGAAGGAAAAATGAAATTAATTGTATCACCAAGATTAACTTTTGAAGATATAGAAACTATTAAAGAAGCAAATCAGGAACCTTCAAAATATATAGATTCTATTCTTGAAAAAAATATAGAATTTTTGGAAAATGAATTTGTTAGAGATCATTTATTTGCTTTAGGCTGGATGATCGCAAACAATAGATTAGACATAAAAATTGCACTATTATCTAACCAGGAAGGCATTATTATGCTTTCAGATAAAATAATTGATTCAGGTTTATTTCACCAAAAAATTGGAATATTTACTGACAAGGAAGGAAATATGATTTCTTTTAGTGGTTCTATAAATGAAACATTATTAGGTTGGCAAAGAAATGTTGAGGAATTTAAGGTATTTAGAAGTTGGATAGATGTTGAAAATGAATATGTAAAAGAAGATCTAAAAAAATTTGAAAAATATTGGAGTAATAATGCAACTAATTTAAAAGTTATTGAAATACCAGAGGCAATTAAGCAAAAATTAGTCAAAATAGTTCCCAAAGATTTTGATATTAACTCTCTTGAAAAATGGTATAAAAAAGATAGTGATAATAAAGTAAAAAAGATAACTCTTTTTGAACACCAGAATGAAGCAATAAATAACTGGGAATCTAATAATTTTAGGGGAATCATTTCAATGGCAACGGGTACAGGAAAAACTTATACAGCAATAGGAGCAATTGATAGAATTTTAAAGAATAATCAAAAACATTTTGTTGTAATATCTGTGCCTTATTCTCATTTAATTGAACAGTGGAATAATTCAATTAAAAAATTTGGCTTAAATGTTAATTTTATAGTAAAGTGTTTTTCTGAGAACAGAAAATGGCATTCTGATCTTAAAAGATATGTAAGAAAGCTTTTACTGGGGCAAATTAAAAACTTATTAATAATTTCTACACATGATACTTTAGTAAGTGACAAAATGAAAGATATATTATTAAATATTAAAACTGATATTGAAACAATTTTAGTTGCTGACGAAGTGCATAGCATTGGTTCTCTAAAAAGACGTGAGAATCTATCGAATATTTTTCGTTATAGGCTTGGACTTAGTGCAACACCAAAAAGAATGTACGATGATTTTGGTAATAGTTTTTTAAAAGAATATTTTGGTGAAATTGTATATGAATTTTCTCTTTGTGATGCTATTTATAAGGTTAATCCTTTAACTTATAATACATTTTTAACTCCATATTATTATTATCCATATTTGTGTACTTTAACTGATAGTGAAACAAAAAAGTATAATTACTTAACTTTAAAAATACTTAATTTAGTGAAAAATTCTTCAAATAATATTTTTGATGAAATTGATTCTGATGAAAAATTAAAAATGTTTTTAATAAAAAGAAGTAAGATTATTAAAGCTGCAAGAAACAAGATAAAAGTTTTAGAAAATATAATTAGTGACATTGAAAAGAATCATGGAGAAATTAGTCATACAATAATTTTTACAGATGATAAGTTAATAAATGAAACTATTGATTTATTAAAATCCAAAAATATATATGCAGTCAAATTCACTCAAGAATTGTCTAATAAACAAAGGATTGATGTATTGGAAAATTTTGGAAAAGGGATTATTCAGGTACTTATAGCGATGAAAATACTTGATGAAGGTGTTGATGTACCAGAATCTAAAATAGCAATTATAATGTCAAGCAGTACAAATCCTAGAGAATTCATACAAAGAATTGGAAGAATATTAAGAATTTCTGAAAATAAAAAATATTCTTATATTTACGATATATTCACAAAACCAAAGTATATAGAAGATACAGCTTTAAACTTAGAAGACTCTTTGTTTAAGGCTGAAAAAGAGAGAGTAAAAATTATCGCAAAGTGTGCTTTAAACTACAAAGAGGTAATGGACAAAGTGAATGAAATATAAAGAAAAGGAGTGAAAACATGCTTAAATCTTCTGCACCAAAATTGTATGAAAGTCTAGAAAAAATGACATATTCTAAATTTGGAGAAAAAGAAGGGGAAAAAGTATTTAATCTATTATGGGAAATTTTTTCGGAATATACTAATAGAACTGAAAGTGATGAAAATAAGTTTGTAGATTATGCAAAGAAATTAATTGATAATTACTTTGAAAATAGGAGATGATAATTTTGAGAATTGAGAGTATAAAGTTATCAAAATTCAAACAATTTAAAGATTTTAAAATTGAATTTACAAAAAATAATAATCAAGACAATGATTTTCATGTAATTGTTGCAAAAATGGGTGTGGGAAAAAGTAATTTACTTGAATCAATTAATTGGTGTTTATATGGAAAAGAAATTTTCGGAAAAATAACAAAACCCACTGATCCTGATGTTTTAAACAATAATTGTTTAAATGAAGACGGTGAACACATTGTAAAAGTAAATTTGAATTTATTAGATGAAAAAGTAAATTATTTAATCTTAAGAGAATCAAAGTTTAAAGTAAATAATAAAAAAGCTATTTCTTTGAACGAAAGTCATCTTTCTTTTAGCAATTATATTGGTATGATCTTAAAAGATCTTGATGCAAAAAAAGAGATAGAAAATCTTTTACCTGAAGATTTAAGAGATCAATTTTTCTTTAATGGAGAAAGGTTGGATAATTATTTTGATGAAATCCAGGGGGTAAAAATATCTTATGTAATTAAAAAGATGTCTGGGCTTGATATTTTAGAAAGTTTTAAAGATGCTTTAGAGAAAATTAAATCTAGATATTTGAGAGATATAAAAGTAAATGAAAATAATCTTAATAAAAAGAAAGATTTAGAAAAGAAGTTAGATCGTATAAAAGATAATAAAAAAGAAGCAGAAAAGTTACTTCAATCTCAAATCTTAGATCTTGAAAAAGCTAAAAAAAGGTTGCAAGATATCAACCACAAATTGGAAAAATTAAAAGAATATGAGATTTATAAAAAACAATTAGAAAGCATAAAAAATTTGATTCAAGAATTTGAAATTAAAAAACGCGAAATTTTAGAAAAGAAAGCACAAGTTGTTTTTGAGTTAAGCACAATAATATTTGGCTGGTCAGCTATTGAAAAAGTCTATAATGAAAATAAAGAAATTGAAGTTAACTATGATTATTTACCTACTGAAATTATAAAAGATGCTCTAAAGGAAAACAAATGCCCAATATGTGAAGCAACATTAGATGAAAAACATAGAAATATTTTAGAAAAATATCTTTCACTTGATAAAGATTTTATTATTAGTGTAAAAGATTATAATTATTTAACTAAGAAAATTTTAGAATTGGAAAGTGTAAGAAAGAATTTAAACAGTCAATTAGGTGAAGTTTTAACAAAAATAGAAGAATACAACAATAAGTTAAAAAGTGTGGAAAAAAACCTTTCGGAAATTCATGCCGAGGAACTTATTAAATTATATAATGAAAAAAAAGAACTTGAAAATCAAATTGAAATAATTAACCAAAAAATTGGAGGATTTAATAATCAAATTAAATTCTTTGAGAAAGAGGAAAAAGAAATTGAAAGTGAATTAGGAAAACTTGCTACAGGCGATTCAAATAAAATTTTTGAAAAAATAAAATTTGTTGAAAATTTACAACAAATAATACTTAATACTATAATAAATAGAAGAGATGAAATAAAAAAAGAGATACTAGATTATATAAAAGAAAATTTAGAAAAACTTATGTGGAAAAAAGATTTAATTAGTGATGTAGAATTTTCATCAAATTTTTCTTTGAATGTGTATGATAAATATAGAAACATGATTTTAAATCGTTTGTCAGGTGGTGAAAAATCGGTTTTAACTTTATCTTTTGCTCTAGCAATGCACAAGGCTTCAGGAGTAAATGCTCCTATAATTTTGGATAGACCTCTAGCAAATATATCTGGTGATTCGTATGATAAATTAATTGAAATGTTTTCAAAAATTTCCAAAGAAAAGCAAATAATAATAATGATTACTGATAAAGAATATCAACAATCTGTTAAATTGTTGAATGAACTTGCAACAACAATACATATTTTAGAAATGAATGAAAGTTCAGAAGTAAAAATTGCTGAAAAATACGTAAAAGAGGTGATATGATGGAATCGAGTGTGTTATTGCTAAGGTTAAATGAAGAAAATAATAATAAATTGAACGAAATTATGAATAAGTTAAAAGAAATAACAAATATAACAAAAGCAAAAATGTATTTTTTTGCAGGTGCATATGGCTATTTTTACGATAAAAGAGAAAAAATTCAAAACAATCCTATTGATGTAACACGCGTAGAATTTCTTAACAATCCTGAATATAAAGTGCAAAAAATATTATTAAATAGTATTTGTCAAAGTCAAAAAGAAAATTTAGATGAAAATATTAATAGATATAAACTTTTTGAAGAATATGCAAATGCAGGAGTTAGAAAGTTGTACGATATTTTTACAGAATCTAGTGACATCGAAGAATTTATTGAAAGCTTAGAATTAGAAGTAATAAGAATTATTGAAACACTAGGAATTTCTACAGAAGAAGAGGAGGAAGAAAAAAATGAACAGACATGAAAAAGAGTTTTACAAGGCGTTAAATGATTTATTTATAGGAGAAGAGATAGAAGGAAAGTCAGGATATGTAAATTTAATGAAGATAAAAAGCACATATTATACAAAAATAGTACAACCGGAATTAGAAGAATTGATTAATAAAGAATTAGAAATTAACGGTATAGAGGATTTTAGAGAAGAGTTATTTGAAAAACTATACACATTCTTTAAAAGATATTTTTCAGAAAGTGGTTCGATTTATTATACATACACACCATGGAGTGAAAGAATATATGAAAGAGTATATGACCCAGAAAAAGATGTAATACTTTTCTGGAAAACACATATGTTGTACTATGTCAAAACAGAAAAAAACTACAAAAGTGTTGAGATAAAGATAAAAGGGATAAACGGTGAAGAGATAAAGTTTTATTTTGATGTGTCAGAGTTAGAACATAAAAAAGCAAATGAGAGAAAAGATATAATGTTTGAATTCAAAGAAATAGACAAAGAAAAAAGGATAGTATTAAGATGTATATATTCAGAAAGAGTAAGAAAAACAAAAATAGATGAAATAGTAAAGCAAGCGAATAAAGAATATAAAGACATAACAACAGAAGATGTAGAAAAAGCGATAAGGATATTTAACAAGCAAAGTGAAGTAGATTACTTTATAAATAAAGATGCAGAGAAATTTTTAAAAGAACAATTAGATATGTATGTATATCAATATATGTTTGATTCAGAAAATGTTTGGAGTATAAAGAGGGTAAAAGAGATACAAGTATTCAAAAAAATAGCAAATAAGATAATAGAATTTATAGCACAGTTTGAGAACGAACTAGTAAAGATATGGAACAAACCAAAATTTGTATTTAACAGTAATTATGTAATAACAATAGATAGGATAGTAGAAAAAGAAGGGGGATATGAAGTACTTGAAAAGATATTAAATCATAAGAATATAGACCAACAAATAGAAGAGTGGAAAGAATTAGGAATAGTTGATGAAGGATTCAAGAAAGAAGAAATATATCAACAAGAACAAAGTAATTTATTTAGTGAAAGGTGGGAAATAAATGAGAAATATAAACATTTACCGATAGATACGAGATACTTTAAAGATATAGAGATAGAAATATCGGAATTATTTAACAATCTAGATGATGCGCTTGATGGATGGTTAATAAAGAGCGAGAACTATCAAGCATTGAATACGATATTACCAAAATTTAGAGAAAAGATTCAAACAATTTATATTGATCCACCGTTTAATTTAGATTCATCGGACCAATTTATGTATAGAACGAATTATAAAGACGCTAATTGGGCAACATTATTGGAGAATAGAATTAGACTTGCAAGAGAATGGTTGAATGAAAAAGGGAGTATATTTGTAAGATGTGATTATAATGGTAATTGGATTGTTAGACCTTTAATGGATGAAATTTTTGGTAATGAAAATTTTAGAAATGAAATTATTGTCAGCAGAATTAGCAAACAAGATCCAAAAGTAAAAAAATTTAATTCAGCTACAGATTCTATTTATTTTTTTTCTAAAACTGAAAATTTTTATTTTAAATTACTTTTTAAAAAATTAAAAAAAGCTAAAGGTGAACGATGGCATTCGATGGATTCTCAAGGTCAAGGTAAGCCTCTATACATTTTTGGTTATTTACTAGATCCTCCAAAAGGGAGACATTGGACGTATGGTCAGGAAAGGATAAAAACTTTGGAAAAAAAGAAAAAAATAAGAATCAGATGTAAAAATTGTGGTTATGAACATTATGAAGGTGTTTGGAATGGTTGCCCAAACTGTAAAAATAGTGTAGATGTTGTTGTAGAATATTTGTTACCTTCTACTGAAGAAAAACAAATTGATTCAAATTGGACGGACATTTCTGGTTATACCTCTAATTGGAATTTTTCTACTGAAAATTCTGAAATTCTTTTAAAACGCGTTATAGAATCCACATCGGAGGAAAAAGATTTAGTTATGGATTTCTTTTTAGGAAGCGGTACCACAACGGCTGTTGCACATAAGTTAAGGAGAAAATGGATTGGAATCGAATTAGGAGATCATTTTTATACTGTTATTTTACCACGAATGAAAAAAGTATTAGCATATGATAAATCAGGTATTTCAAAAGAGAAGGATGTTAAAGAATCATATAATGAAAAAAATGCTGGTGGTTTTTTCAAATACTATGAACTAGAGCAATATGAAGATGTATTGCGTAATGCAAAATATGAGCATGGAAATTTAAATTTACAACCATCACCAGGAAAAGATGTATTTAATGAATATATATTTATGAGATCAACGAAATTTGTAGAAACAGTATTAAAAAGGGAAGGGAATGAATACAAAGTTAATTTAACAAAACTATATCCTGAAATGAGAATAGACATAGTAGAAACATTGTCTAATGTATTAGGAAAGAAAATAAAGAAAATAAGTAAAGAAAGTTTTGAATTAGAAGACATAGGAGAAATAAGGTATGATAATATACCAGTAGAATATATTAAACCTCTAATATGGTGGTGAAAACAATGGCAAGTAAAACAAAAAGTTCGAACAATATAAATATTTATCCTCTTTTGATGAATTTTATAGATGAAAAAGCACCAATTTTTGAAGAATTGCCATATGATTGGAGAAATGTAGATTTAGAGTCATTTTCCGATATCAAAAAATTATGGGATTTTCAAATTGAAGCATTAAAATATGCTATACGAGCATTGTATTATTATTATGAAATTCTAAATGCAGATAAACAAAAATTTTGGAATGAATTGGAAGAATATTCCGTAGATTTAGATTTATCATCTATTATGAATATTAGAAATTCTGAAAGTGATGTCTGGAAAATTCTAAATAGATATTTTTATAATGAAGGGGATAAGATACCGTATAGTAATTTTATTAACCGAATGGGATTTTGGATGGCTACTGGAAGTGGAAAAACATTAGTAATTGTTAAGCTAATTGATACTTTAATAACATATATGGAAAGAGGTCTAATACCAAAAACAAATATCCTTTTCTTAACATATAGAGATGATTTAATTGAGCAATTTAAAATTCATTTTGAAGAATTTAATAAATCTCAAAGTGGAAAAATTCTAAAATTATATGAGTTAAAAGATTTTAATAGTGTGCTTAATTACAAAAGTTTTTTTGAATATCCAATTTTTTATTATCGTTCTGATAATATTTCAGATGTTCAAAAAGATAAAATAATTAATTATGAAAACTATGATAATGGTGGAAATTGGTATGTTATTTTAGATGAGGCTCACAAAGGTGACAAAGAGTCTAGTAAATCGCAACAGTATTTTTCTATTTTATCAAGAAATGGATTTTTATTTAATTTTTCTGCAACATTTACAGATGAAAGAGACATTTTAACTACAATTTTTGAATTCAACTTATCATCTTTTATTGAAAAGGGATATGGCAAAGAAATTAGAATTTTTGATGAAAAATTGAAAATAAAAGATAAAAGTATTAAGGATTTTGAAGAGAATAAAAAATACTTGATAATTTTGAAAACATTGATTTTACTTACATATTTAAAAAAGATATCAAAAGAATTAAGAAATAACAAAGAACTTAGTTTGGAATATCATTCACCACTAGCAGTATTCCTAGTTAATTCAGTTAATACAATTGATTCAGATTTGAAGTTATTATTTAAGCTTATAAAAGAAATAACATCAATAGAAGGTTATGAAAAAATATTAAATTCTCAAATTTTTAAAATAGCTATTGAAAGTTTTAATAACCCTATTAATCCTTTTGATGAAAGTAAAAGCTTTTCTGGAGCAAATATTGACAGAAATTTTCTATCAAACATTACTCCTTTAGATGTTCTAAAAGAAGTATTTAATTCAGAAACTCCTGGTGAAATTGAAATAGTAAAATCAAAATCTGAAAAAGAATTAGCACTTAAACTTATGACAAGTGAAAAACCATTTGCTTTAATTAAAGTAGGAGATGCTAACAAATTATTTAAATCTCTGGTTGAAGAATTCAAGTTAAAAGTTCAAGAAACTTTTGATGATGAAGATTATTTTTCAGATTTAGATGAGAAAGAACACATAAATATGCTATTGGGATCCAGAGCATTTTATGAAGGTTGGGATTCAAATAGACCTAATGTTATAGTTTTCATCAATATTGGAAAAGGCGAATCTACCAAAAAGTTTGTTTTGCAATCTATTGGAAGAGGTTTGAGAGTACAACCTGTTAAAAATGGTGATAGAAAGAGATTAGGAATAAATACAAAATTTAACATACACAAAAAGTTTATATTGCCAATTGAAACTCTATTTGTATGGGGAACAAAACCAAATGTAATAAAACAAGTTATTGAAAGCACTAGAGAAATAATTAAGAATTCTGGTATAAAAATTGAATTAAAGAAAAATATAGAAAGAATTAATGGAAATAAGTTGTTTGTTCCTTATTACAAAAAAGTAAAAAGAAGTATAAACATTGATGTATTAAAGAATGAAAACATACAAAAATATATTATTAATACTATTGATTTTAATGATGTAAAAAATTTACTTGAAAACATTTCTGATGAACTATTATATTTATTCTATTTAACTAAAGATGATAAACCAATAGAAAAAATAGAACTACTAAGAGAACTATTTGAAGATAAAAATAAAGATAAATTTTTTAAGATTAGAGATGATAAAAAAAGATTAGGCTGGCATGAATGCATTAAAGATATTATTAGGTATATAAACAATTTTGTTATTTCTGATACAATTTCTGCTGTTGAAGAAAGTGAGGAACCTATAATTCATTATAAAGGAATTAAGATAAGAATACCAAAAGAAGAAGAAGTCAACAAAGTAAAGGAAACAATAGAAAAGGTTTATAGTGAACATGATGAAAAAAGAATAAGTATAACAGGAAAAGATAGAGATGAAATAGAACTAGACTTTATTAAAGAACATTATTTTATTCCTGTTATAAAAGCTCTCGATAGGGAAGTTGTAAAAAACTTATTGGTCAACATTCTTAACGAAAGAAGCGAGATAGAGTTTATTAATGAATTAAAGAAAAAATCTAATTATTTTGAAATTTTTGATTGGTGGTTATTTAGTAAAATTGTTCAAAAAATTGACAACATCTACATACCATATACAAACAAAGAAGGAAATACAGAAAAATTTTATCCTGATTTTGTTTTTTGGTTTAAAAAAGCTAATAATTATTTTGTTGTTTTTGTTGATCCTAAATCAACTGAGTATGCAGATGGATATAGAAAAATTGATGGTTTTGTAAAACTATTTTATGAAAGTAAAAAAACTAAAATTTTTGAAAAAGATGGATCAAAAATTATTTTTGATTTATATTTATTTAATAAGAATTTTGGTAGTCCAGAAAAATATCAAGAATTTTGGGTAGGAAGTGTTGATGAATTTATAAATAGATTACTTAAAAGATTTGAAATTGATAAATAATATAAGTATAAAACTTCTTAAAATTATAATGTGATTAAACATAATACAATTTTGCAAAAAAATTCATGATTTTAATAAAATAAATAGTATAGAAAAATTAATAAGATAAAAAATCGACAAAATTATTGAAATAGCAAAAATCGATATAAGAAATATTCAAGCTTATATAGAAATACGATTATTAAAGAAGGTATTTTATTTTTATTCACTAAAAAAGGAATTCGGAAGATAACTGAAAATATAAAATTAGAAAGTCCAAATTTTTTACTTAAGAGAAAATTTAAAAACTTGATTTTGAAGGATGGTTTATACATGAAAAGATTAATAGATTTAATAATTGAAGCCTTAGAAAATATGAACAAAAATTTTTGTATACTTTCAAACCATTTAGGAAGAATTAAATATTTAGAGAGGCCTATAGCATATGAATTTTATCATCAATTTAGAAAGTTGATTGAAGAAGAGAAATTTGTTATACAAGGTGAAGTGGATAAAAGATATCAATATTATTTCAGCAAAGGAAAAGTACCAGATTTTATAATTCATATTCCGAATACGCAAAAAAATTTGTAGTAGTAGAAATGAAATTAGCAAATAATTTAAGAAATATTGAAAAGGATTTTCAAAAATTGAATGAGTTTAAAAAGTTGCATTATAAAAATCTTGTGGAAATCGTAATTGGAAATGATAATAATTTAGAAAGTGCTAAAAAGAAAATAAAAAATATTAACCACGAAGGTATTTCCGTAATATTCTTCTCTGTAAAAAGTTGGAAAGCTGAGTTAGAAAACAAGTAATTTAAAATATTCTAAACTAAATATAAGATAAAACAAATGAAAGGAGTCTTTAGACTCCTTTTTATTTTTTATTTGAATTCTACTATGCAATATAATAACTATTATATTGCATTTATTTTTGATAAATATTTCCTTCGAAAAAAGAAATAAAATAATAAAATTATCCTTTTTTAAAGGAAAATATGCTATAATTTTTTAGGGGTGAGTAATTATGGTATCATCAGAAATTTTAAAAGAAATTATTATTGAGAATGAAAATTTCATTTCTAAACTCGACTATATTTTTCCTAGAAACATAAATTTGCCTGATTTAAAATACTTAAAAAAGGCTGTAATTTTATACGGAGTTAGAAGAAGTGGAAAAAGTTATATTCTTCTTGACATATATAAAAAAAATTCTAATAATGCTTTATATATAGATTTTGAAGATGAGAGACTTAATGATCTTCAACCTGAAGATTTAGAAAAAATCAAAGAAGCATTCTTTGAATTAAAACCTAACTGTTTAAATAATGATAAAGTTATATTCTTATTCGATGAAATTCAAAATGTTCCTTCGTGGGAAAAATATGTTAGAAGATTAATAGAAAGAAATAATATTACAGTTTTTTGTGCAGGTTCTTCTTCAAAGATCACTCCTTATGAAATTCATACTTCTCTTAGAGGACGTTCTTGGAGTATTGAAATTTTACCTTTTTCATTCAAAGAGTTTGTGTCTTTAAAAACTAATAATCTTGATCCTTCGCAATTAGTTTATGGAGAAAACAAAATAATTATTAAAAAATTATTTATAGATTATCTCAAATTTGGAGGGTTACCTGAATTGTCTTTTTTAGAAAACGAATTTGATAAGAAGAAAATTTTAAAGGAATATATTAATTCAATGTATTTTAGAGATATAGTTGAAAGATATCAAATTAAAAATATTCAGTTACTTGATGCTCTCTGGGATAAGTTATTTTCATCATTTTCCACTAGATTTTCACTGCATAGTTTTTATAAACACTATAAAGAACTTATTCCATTTTCTAAAGATAGTTTATATGCTTATTATAAATATTTTCTTAATAGTATGCTTGTTTATGAAGTAAGAAAATTCTCTGAATCTTCATATAAGCGAGTAAGAAATCCTGTGAAAATTTACCTCGTTGACCATGGTCTTGCAAAAAAAGTAACTTCGGAAGATTATGGAAGAATTTTAGAAAATATTGTATATATTGAGTTAAAAAGAAAAGGTTTTGAAATATTTTATTTTTATGAGAAAAGTGAGTGTGATTTTATTGCTAAAAAAGACAATTTGCTAGTAGCATATCAAGTAACTTGGGAGTTAAACGAAAAAAATAAATCGAGAGAGATTAAAGGAATATTGTCGGCAGCTAAATATTTAAATATAGATAATTTAAATGTATTAACATATGAACAAGAAGATACATTAGAAATTGACGGTAAAAAAATTAAAGTTTTACCTATATGGAAGTGGCTTCTATCATAAAAAATTTCCTTTTATAAAGGAAATATATTCGAATAATTGTCCTTATTAAAAGGAAACAATTATGTGTTTATTTCCCAGAAGCAGAGGTATTTTAAACATAGCTAACATAATCATAATAATTCTACAATCACCAAAAAGAATATGGAAATATCATTATCTGATTTTATTTTGTTGCAATCTACGATCTATTAATTAATTTCTATTACCAGAGTCTTTCGTTAATTTTATAAATAAAACTATCTTCTTAAATAAGACTTTTACAAAAAATATAGGAGAAAGTTTTTATTATAGTATTGTCTACTTTTGCAATTGGTTTATAACAAATTTGCTGCCATTTTTTTCTTTATTTGATAAAAAATACCATAAAAGAATCCATTCTGAATATGTTAAAGAACAAATGCCTTTTAAAAATCCTATAAATTTTTCACTTGTAATTTTGATTTTAGTACTATTCTTCTATGCTAGCTATGAAATGAACTTTTCTTCATAGATTTCTGTGTTTTTACATGAAGTAAGAAGTTTTAGTGTTTCAAGATTAGCAATTTTCATTTAATTTTGTGCTTAAGTTTGTTTATCGGAAGATTTTTTTACAAAAATGCCAGAAAAATTTGGTTATAAGAAGTGGTTATTGTTTTTTAGCATCATCCATCACTTCTCTTTATTCAGGTGGAACTTTATATCTAATTGGACTTCTTGAACAATATTTTGAAATATTTTTTGACTTTTTACTTATACTTATTTCTAATATTTTAGAATTAATGATTATTTTAATTTTTAAAGAAAATTAGAATAGATAAGAATGTTTTTATAGATAGTTAGCATTCCGAAAGACCGTTTATATTTAAAAATAAGGCGTGTTTTTTAGGCTAATATGTAAATAGATATATATATTATCAAAAAACGTCTTTATTTTTGAAAATAAAGGCGTTTTTGTTAATTAGTATAAATAAAGGGATTATTGAACCTTTAATTTTATTTTGAAACATACAATAAATTAAAGCTATTAATTCAAAAGGGCTATAGCAAGATTTATTTAAAATACCAACAAATGAAACCCACAATATATAAGAATCTACAAAATTCCATTTATTTTAGAAACTTTATAAAATATTGTTGTATTTATTAAAATAGCAATCCACAACTAAGTATATTTGATGGGTTAAAGGAAGGTTCGTTTAAGAATCATACTTAGAATTTTGTAGAAAAACTAATGTAGTAATCTGTAGTTATAAATGGGATAAATATTTCTTGGCTGTTTTCAGTATATAAAGTGTAACTGATATAATTATAAATCCAGTCAGTTATAGTAAATCCTTGGATAAATCTCAAAGGACTTTCCTTTCCCCATAAAAATAACCTATATCCGACTTCGATTCCAGAATAATTATCATAATACCAAGAGACCCCAAATTTAAAGGTAGAATAAATTGATTCTTGCCTTAATTCCTGAATAAAATTATCCCAATTAATATCTTTAGTCCTAGATGATGTAATTAAATTAAGTATAACTCCACCTTCTAGCGAGCTAAAAATTTCTATTTTGTCTAAAACAAAATAACCAACATTGATAAATCCTCTAGGCACTATAGCAAAAACACAATCTGAAAAGTCTGTTATCCCTGGAAAAATCATTTCAAAATAAGATTTAATTGAAATTCTATCAAGAAGATAATAATTCGAAAAATAATAATTTCTCGTTGCGAAAATATAGGTAGGAGTACCTTCAATTGGTTCGTTCATGTATACTCTAGAAACGAAGAATGGATCTATGAAATAGTTCTGTGTTGAAAAAACTCCATTATTATTAACATAATATCTGTAATTTAAGTTAAAAATACCTAATATATCAAGTAGAGGCTGTGTCAAAATTTCCGAATTTTTAAAAGCATATCCTAGAGAAGTAAATTCAACAAAAGGGCCTTCCTCGTGTTTTGGTCTAATGTTTAAAAATGGTAATGAGAAAGCTTGAATTACTATGATTATTAAAAAGAAAATCACAATTCTTTTCTTCATAATGTCACCTCCTTATAATTTATTATATCACTTTTATATTAAATGATAACAAATAATTCATCAAAATTTATATTCTTACTGATTGAAAATAAAAAGCGGTTAAATGATCCAAAAAAGAAATTGCTTGTTATGGATTTGCCCCCCCTTCTTTAAATAAAAAACTCCATGAGTTGGACAACCCATGGAGTTTTTAATAACTAAATAGATTATGCACTATCTACAGATCATTTTTACCTTGTAAAGTTCTACTAAATTTCTTAAGAGTACGAAAAGTTCTTTAAGAAAAATATAACATTACTATTTCAACTTATGAGGAGAAGAATATAAAAGTTTATGCATGTCTTCACACCTTTTTATCCACCATTTTTTGTATTGATTATGTGAAATAACTTTTAAATGTGAAATGTTACTTATTTTTTCGTTTTTACACCAGTCTATGCAAATTAAATAAAGTTCCCAATCAAGTTCTTCTGTTTCCCATTCTACTTTAACTTTTTTAAACCCCATTTTCCAGAGGGCATATGCCCTTGTGTGACCATCTGTATAAAAAATAATATCATTAATTTTTTTAATAGGAACAGGGTCAAGGTTATTAAAACCTTTATTTTTTATATGTCTCATTACATTTTTGAGTTTTTCTTTTGAAATATAAAGTTGACTTGGCATTATTTTGTCGATATCAAAGTAAAAATAATTCATGTAAATACCTCCATGTACTTTACAGATTTTGTAGGAAAGATTCATTTATTTTTCATTATCTGTTAGATTATATAGCAATTTTTTTATTTTTCCAAATATGTTTGATTTTCTTACTTTTTTTAATATGCATTGTAACAGTTATTCAAGAACTTATGACATCCCGTATTTCAACGAAGTATATGATTATCAGTTAATTAATGTAAATAGATTTAAAAGTACGTAGGATGTACTAATATTGTTTAAAATTATTCAGACCATGGCTAATATAAAAATAGGTTAAATTAAAACATAAAAAAGGGATATACCTGCCAAAATTTTTTTATTATAGAACAATAAAACACATACAAGAAGGAATTGGAACTGCAATATAATGTTTCTTATATTGCATTTGTTTTGTTCAAAAAATTTTGTAATTGTATAATCATTTTATGCCATAGTATAAACAAAAACGGGCTTTGGTAGAATACCAAAGCCCTTTCATTATTAATATATTTTATCTTTTATTAAAATTATTTTTGAGGTCTCCATCTTATAAGATTCTCTTTTCTTACCTTACTCTTTTCTTCAGGAGACATTCCCCAATTATAGTTATATACTGCTCCTTCCCAATCTCCATAGATTGGATTCGGAAGTATTATAAATTTTGTCCCCCATTTATCTTTCATTTCGTCTACAAGTTCATTTCTTTCAGATGTTGTCTTATGCCTAAATACAGATGAAAAGTCGTTCAAATTATCACCAATAAGAAGAACTATTCTGTAATTTTCTGCTACCATTTTTCTCCTTGGCTCTTTGTCAGAAGTTGTAGATTTAGTTAATACATGCTTTTCATCCGCAAATGGAAAACCAAGATTTTTAAGGTTTTCAATAGTTGCTTTTTTCAAACTATCGCTTCTATTAGTTATGTAAAATACTTCTCCATTGTTTTTTGCTACATAATTTAGAAATTCTAATGCTCCTGGAATAGGTGTAGCAAGTTTTGCTTCACACCATTCATTCCAACCAATTGGATAAGCATTATTTGTATCAATTGTTCCAGCATCATATGGAGAATTATCAAGTACTGTCTCATCAACATCAACAATTACTGCCCGTTTTAAAGTCGACTCTTCTTTTAAATCCATATCATAAAGAATTTTTGCAAAATTATATGCTTGATATGCAATCGCTCGCGCTTCTCCTGCGTTTTGATACCATAGAGCAGCCATTACTAATTGTTCATTTAGATCTTTTTGCGTATATTGAGGAGTTAATCTTAATCTTTGACCTACTATTATCAAATCAGGATTTTTAAGATTATTATATTTTACCAACTCTTCAACTGTTAAACCAGTTTCTTTTGCAATTTTTGACAAAGTATCCCCTTTTTGAACAATGTAGTATTCACCAGCAAATAATAATGAAATAGATAGAAGAATAGCAAAAATCACTAATAACTTTTTCATAACTAACCCCTCCTCCCATACAGATGTGGTAATATCATAACATAACTATAGTTAAATATTTAAGAATAAAAAAAAGAAGATAAGTGCAAATAATAGAAGTTCAAAAGATTTTTTTAATTATAAATCCTAAATTGTAAAAATATTTCTTAAACTATATGATATAATTTTTTCATCAAAAATAGGAGGAGGAATTATATGAAAATAAATATTGAAAGAAAAAACTTCTTTGCTTTTATATGGCATGCTATATTTCTTGCTTTTGCTTCCTCTTTTATTGAAATAAATACAGTTGTTCCATCACTGATTTTAAAAGCCGGTGGTTCTGAATTTATTGTTGGACTTGTAACAGGTATAACAGTTGGAATTCCCCTTATAGCTCAACTTTTATTTGCTAGTTTATTAGTTTCAAAGCCTCTAAAAAAACCATATCTTTTAATTGGAATATATCTTAGAATTTCTTCACTTTTTCTAATTGCTCTTGTTCTTTCAGTACATTTTTCAAATAAATTTGTTTTACTTTTTACAATTCTTGGCCTTACAATTTTTTCTTTTAGTGGAGTTTTTGCAGGTGTCAGCTATACTGACTTACTTGGAAAATCAATTTCAAAAGAAAATCTAAGAAAATTTATGAGCACTAGACAAATACTAAGAAGTATTTTTGCCTTAACAGGAGCTTTTACCGCAAAAATTGTACTAAATGCCTTTGGATATCCTGTTAACTATGCTGTTATGTTTTATATTTCTTCTTTTTCACTTTTTATTGCTTCAATTGGTTTTTGGTTAATTGAAGAAGAAAAAATAGCATTTCATAAGAAATTCCCCTCATTTATTAATATCTTTAAAAATATCCCAAAATATATTTTAAATGATAAAAATTTACTAAATTATGTTATTTTCAATAATCTTACCGGTTTTGGGCTAATTATTATTCCGTTTTATGTCACTCTAGCAAAAAATTCATTCGCTTTAGATAATAAAATTGTTGGAAATTTTTTGTTTTTGCAAATGTTTGGAATTATTTTAGCTAGTTTCCTTTGGAAAAAATTATTGCATAACAAAGGATTTAAAAACGTTCTAAAATATTGTGTTATGATTGGAAGTATTACACCGATTCTTGCATTAATTTTAAGTAATTTTTCCTCAAAGATTTATTCTATTGTTTTTCTAATTTCAGGATTCACTTTAAGTGCTAGACAAATGTCATTTGAAGGGCTATTAATAGAAATAAGCAATAGTGAAAACCGTGCATTATACGTAGGTATTTCAGGAGCATTAAATATCGTAACAGCTACTCTACCATTAATTATTGGAATTATATTGAAAATTACCGGTTATGAAATAATATTTTTGTCAGTTTCAGTTTTTATACTTCTAAGTCTAGTATTTTTAAATAAAATAAAAACAAATTAAAAAAGATCCTAATTCTTAACTTAATAAAGCACCATTGCCTTTAATCGCTTTTTAATACTGAAAAGAACAACATCCAAGAACATATAGTTAAAGTTCTCCAGATGCTGCTATATTAGAAAGAGTTTAATTATAAAAAATAAAATTTAATTTTCTATTTTTCATTATTTAAATTTTTTCATTTTTACTTAAATATTTTTTCGTTTTTAAAGTTGTGTTAGCCTTTTTAATAATTTCTATAGCTTCTTTTTTCAAAGATAAAACTTCTTCAAAAATCATATGAAGAATTGAAATTTGAGAAACAATCGGAGAAATTTTTGGCATACCGCGTTCTAATCCAGCAGGAGGAATATAGAGAGTTTTATCCACAACTTCAGTAATTTTCGATTCATACCCTCCTGTTATAGCAACAGTAAATGCTTTTGAATCTTTTGCAACTTTCATAGATTTAACTGTATCTCTAATATTTCCACTTGAGGAAATCCCAAAAACTACTGTTTTATTATCCATCCCTGCTGCACTTATAACCTGCATATGAGGATCGTTATAATAATTTGCAAAGAATCCACTTCTTGTAAATAATAATGCTCCATATTCAGCTACTACTCCACTAGAACCTACACCAAAAAAGAATATTTTATTTGATTCAACTACTTTTTTTGCGATCTGTTCTATTTCATTTTCATTTATAATCTTTGATAATTTGTTCAATGATTCAATGACTTCTGAAATTACAGAATTAGTTTTAGTTTCTTCAAATGATATCGAAGAAAGTTCTTTTGCAAGTTCTATTTTTAATGCTTGAAACCCTTTATATCCAAGTTTTCGACTAATCCTGGAAATAGTTGCTTCTCCTACTTTTGCAAGTTCAGATAATTCGCTTATCGAATGATGTATTACATCATCTGGATAGTTGATAATATATCTTGCAATTTTTCTTTCAGCAGGTTTTAATTGGTCATAAATAGCTTTTAATTTTTCTATAATTCCTAATTTAACATCTTCCATATATTATCTATTCACCTTCCTTATCAAATTTATACTTTATCATTTAAAATACCTTGAATAATTTTTTGTAAACTCTCCAAGCTATAAAATTTCTTACCAATTTCAAAATTTTCATTTACAGTTTTTTCATACGATTCTTTATCAAACAAAATTTCAAACAATTTTTCAGCAGCTTTTATTTCAATTCCTTCATCGACATTAACCAAACCATCTTTTTTGAAATAACTATTTCCAAGGCTTATATATTTTAGTCCTGACATTTTTATGTCAGATTCAAAAACTTTGTATTCAAATAAAACTATAGGTTTTTTTACAATAATTGCTTCTAGCAATTGATTCCCCCAACCTTCAAGAATAGATGGATATGTAATAGCATCTGCAACACTATACAAATCCCAAAAAGTCCATATTTTATTCTCAACATTAGGATAAAGATCTATTGTACGAATACCATATTTAAATGCCAAATCTAATAATTTGTATTTATAATTTTCACTTTCACACATTCCAGAAAATGCTAAAGCTATTTCTCCGTTAAATATTTTCCCATTATATAATTTTTTACCAACATATTTTTTAGAAAGTTTTGACATCTGATTAACCAGTTCAATTGCCAATTCAATTGCTTTTCTTTCTGTTATTCTAGTAGCCTGAAGTAGAACAATCGAATTTTCAGATATATTATATGCATCTCTTATTTTTAAATTTACATCTTCATTTGTAAATAGAGGTTCGTTGAAATCCATTACATTTGGTACAATTGTAGATTCAACATTCTTTTTCAAATATAGAGCATTCCTAGCAAGTGAATTTATCACAACATGTTTTATATTATCACCAAGTGGAGGACAATACATTTCTAAAAGTTCTTTAATCTTTTCATCTGTATAATTCAAAAAATATTCTCTCTCCCACCAAAAATCGTGATGATGTCCTATGAATAATTTTTCTGAATGTTCTTTAGCAAATCTAAAGAGCGCAATCGCTGATGGCAAAAAAGCTCCTAAGGACCAAATATTATTTGGAATAATTACATCATACTTTTTAAGAACGTGAACAATGTCATTATAAACTTTATCACTTTCTTCAAAAATTATATTCAATAATCCATTTATATCAAAATCTTCAAGTCTTTCAAAAGCATTTTTATTTATTAATCTATATTTTGGATTTTCAAAACCAATCGATGTAACAACAACATCTACACCTTCTTTGTTATTCCCTGCTACTATATCAACTTCATGCCCCATTCTTTTTAATACCTTTTTCCATTTTTCCATTTCAAGTGATACTCCGTCCATTAAACCAGCTCTATAGTGAACCAGTGCAACTTTCATCAAATTCCCTCCAATCTACTTTCTGTATCAACGTCAAACAGCATCATTCTTTCATGGTCCAATGTTACCTTAATGATCTGATCAGCAGAATATTTTGGGAAAGCTGGTGCAACGATTTTTACAATTTGATCTCCCAATTCAACAGCAATAACTTGGTGAGAACCTTGAGGCTCAACAACTAAAATTTTCTCCCTAAAAATAGCATTTTTTTCATCATCAGTTATAAGCAAATTTTCAGGGCGTACTCCTACAATTATTTCGTTTTTATTGTATTCTTCAATTACATTTTTAATTTTTTCTGATACTTTAATGTCAATATAATTATTTTTCAAATGTATTTCTCCGTTATTTCTGACTATACTCATTTTAAAGAAATTTGTAGGAGGTGTTCCAATAAAACCAGCAACAAATACATTTGCACTGTAAAAATAAACATCATCTGGCGTTCCAACTTGTTCTATTTTACCATTCCTCATAACAACTATTCTATCTGCCATAGACATTGCTTCTGATTGATCATGTGTAACAAAAATGGTAGTAGCTCCTGTTCTATGGTGTATTGCTTTCAATTCTGTCCTCATTTTAACTCTTAATTTTGCATCTAAATTTGAAAGTGGTTCATCCATTAAAAATATTTTTGGTTTTACTGCAAGAGCTCTAGCAAGAGCAACTCTTTGTCTTTGTCCACCAGATAATTGGGATGGAAATCTTTTTAGAAGTTCTTCGATTTTTACCATTTCAGCAACTTCTTTGACAATTTTATCAATTTCATCCATAGGCATTTTTCTTAATCTTAATGGAAATGCAATATTATCATATACTGTCATATGAGGCCAAACCGCATAGCTTTGAAAAACCATACTAACTTCTCTTTTTCTTGGTTCTAAATATGTTACATCTTTACCATCAATAATCACTTTTCCTTCAGTAACTTCTTCAAGCCCTGCAATCATTCTTAAAGTAGTTGTCTTTCCACACCCAGAGGGTCCTAGAAAAACTATAAACTCTCCATTATTTACTTTAAGATTTACATTTTTTGCTCCCCAAACATTCTTCCCATATCTTTTTGAAAGATTTATAAGCTCAAGTGTAGCCATGTATCATCTCTCCTTTTTATTATTGTTTTTATACTTTTACTCCACCCCACATTTGCAAAATGTACCTTCTAATAATCAGGGTAAAAATAACAGCAGGAAGTGCAAGTGAAACACCCCCAGCAGCAGTCAAATTTATTAATCCTTTTGCACCTACAAGTGTTTGATAGACAACAACCGGAAAGGTAGGATTAAACTGAGTTAAAACAATTGCTTGAGCAGTCTCAGACCAACTACCTATGAAGGCATACATTGCACTTGCTGCCAATCCAGGAAGTGCCAGAGGTAATGTAACCTTAAAAAATGCTCCCCACCTTGTTGTTCCAAATATCATAGCAGCTTCTTCTAATTCTTTAGAAATTCCCATAAAAATACTTGCTGTTATCCATATTGTCATTCCAATTTGCCCAACAGAATAAACTAATGAAAGACCAATAGGCTTATCATAAAATCCCATATTTATAAGAATTATAACCATTGGCATTGCAATTGAAATTCCTGGAAACATTCTCACAAATAGAACACTCAACTTCAGCAAATTTTTCCCTTTAAAATTATATCTTGCAAATGCATAACCTGCCATTCCACCAATAGTTAAGGAAATAAGAACAGTTAAAATTGCTACTTGAATACTTCTAAATAGAGCTGGAAGAGCATCACTTGTTACTCTGAAAAAATTAACATAATTATCAAATAAATGCTTAGAAACTGAAAATTTTACAGAACCTATTTCATCAAGTCTTTCACTCAACTTTTTTATTTGTTTTTCATATTCTCTCTTTTCATTTTCAAATTCAATAATTTTCTCATTAATTATTGAAATTAAATTATTCATATTAGCTTTTTTTGCCTTTTCTAATTGAGTTTTATATCTTACTAGGTTAACCGTTACTGTATTTAATTTAGACTCTAAACTTGCAATTTGGTTTCTTAAATTGCTTATTTCTTCACTGTTTTTACTTATCAATTCATTCAGCTTTTTAACCTGAATATCAAATATTCCTTTCTTTATAGTTGAATTTGTTTTATTCCTTACAAATTTTTGCAATTCTTCAAAATCATTTGTTTTAATTAGTGTAGAATATTTTTTCTTTGCAGAACTATAAACGCTGATCAAAAATTTTCCGTCAACTATTTCAAGTTTATAATTATTAAAAAAAGAAGGTACTAATTGAGTAGGCCAATCGTAAGCTTCCTGGTCCGACATTAGTGAAATTACTACTAAAAAGTATATCGGAGTTAATATTACAAGAATAATTCCAGCAACAACAAGATAAAAAAGTGTTTGTTTTAAAATTTTATTTACTCTCATATCATTGCTCCTCCCTTTCAAAGGCACCAGAGACTTTCAAATAAATTATTGAAACAACAGAAACAATTGCAGCAACAATAACGGAATAGGCAAGAGCAACTCTATAGAAACCTAATAATTGCTCTTTATAAAATACTACTTCTTCTAGCAATACAGGAATTCTTCTATAACCATAAATCATTACTATTATTAACCACACTTGAATTGCGGATATTATTCTTAAAATTAAAGCAGTTTGAATACTTGGTTTAAGCATAGGCAAAGTAATTTTTCTTAAAACTGTAAATCTTGAACCACCAAAAATGTACCCTGCTTCTATTGCTTCTTTAGAAAGACCTTGAAGTCCAGCAAGAAGAATAACCATCATAAAAGGAATAACTTGCCACGCGTCAATAAGAATTATCAACATCAACGATTGAAAATCATTCCCAGCTAAAAATGCAATTTTACCATCTGCAGAAATCAATCCTAAATGGTATAATAAACTGTTAACCCATCCATATGTGGCAAAACCACTTGACCACATTGCGCCTACTGCAACAGCAGGAAGTGCCATAGGAATGAGCGCTATAGACAATAAGACTTGGGCACCTTTAAATTTTTTGTTAATTATCAATGCAAGCCCAAGAGCAACAACAAATTCAAGAGTTACCGATATAACTACAAAAATAGAAGTATTAATAACAGCTTTTTTGAAGTACTCATCTCTAAAAATTGTCAAATAATTATTAAGTGTAAAGACATTGTTGTCATCAAAAAAACTATAGTAAATTGCAGAAACAACTGGCCTTAACCAAAAAACTATGTAGTAGATTAACGTTGGGGCAATGAGAAAGTATGGAATCCATTTTTTCGAAAAAGTCTTTGGCAAAATTAATCACCTCTCACTTAATTAAGGGGGCATACAGCCCCCAAAAATTTATTTTTATTTTCTTTGTGCATCAATTTGAAGTTGATAAAGCTCAAGCATATCAACATCCAATTTTCCTTCTTCAAGTATCATCTTTTTGAAAAGTTCGTCATAGACAAGCTTTACTTGTCCCCAATCTTTCCAAATTGGAGCAATGTAAGAAAGAACTCCTTGATTCATAACTTTAATAGCATTTTTAATAACTTGGTCTTGTTCATCGTTACCTAAGTATTTAATTGCTTCATCAACTGGAGGTATGAATCCGCCAGTACCTTTATGTGATTTTACCATGATATCTGGTCTTGTCATGTATTCTAAGAATTTTAAAGCAATATCAAAATGTTTTGTTCCTTTTACAATTGCAAGTCCACTTGTGCCAGCAACAGAACCAATGCCCGCAGGTCCTTTTGGAGCTGGTGCAATAATAAATTGAGTTGGATTACTCTTGTAAACTTCACCAACACGTGCACAATGTGCAACAGTCATCCAAGTTTCTTCTCTCTTCATAGGAGGTCTCGTATCGTCATATGTTTTAACTGCAGGTGAAAAGGCATCTTTCATTTTATAAATCAAATACCATGCAGCAACTGCTCCAGGATTATCTAAATTTGGCCAATGGCCACCATATGATAAAGAAATTGCACCGATTTGGTAAATAAGAGATTTCATTGGAACACCAGTTACGGCAAACTTACCTTCTCCTTCACCTTGAGCAACAAGATTAGCCCATTCTGCCAGTTGTTCCCAAGTGAGATTTTGAATATCTACATTAGCTGGTTTATATTGCAACGCTTTTTTATTAATAAGAGTAAGGTAGACGTCTGCTCCAACAGGAAGGAAATATCTTTTACCATCAAATACTGTCATTGAATCAAAACCTTTAGAAAAATGTCTATCAGTCCATTTGTTAACATAAGGTGTAAGATCAACAACTAAATCGTTTTTAACCCATTCAGGCATTTTTGTTGCATATGCAATAATAACATCTGTGGTAATTTTTCCAGTTTCCATTTGCACTTTAACTTGTTTCAACATTGTTTCATCATCCATTGTTTGGAAAACAACCTTAACGTTATACATTTTCTCAAATGGCTTGATAATCTCATTTAAAATAAATTCCTTTTCTGTCGGAGGAGTCCAAAGTCTTGAACTAACAACCAACGTTTCAACACTAAAGGCCATAATAACTGAAATTACTAATAACAAAACAAATAATCTTTTCATAACCCCACCTCCTCATAAAATAAGTTTGAAATATACAATTAGTTAGAAAACAAATTATGTTGTCAAATATGTTAAAATAATTACAAGATTCTTTATAATCATCTAGTATTTTTCTGAAATATTGATGGATAGTTTTTTAATAAAGTCATGGTCGGTTTCAATTTGATAATACCATATTTAAATTTTGTAAAAAAATATTATTTATTTCAATTTTATGGAAATAATCTCCGTTATATCCTAAAATTTGAAAAAAACTTTCTTTTATGGAGGTGTGTTATGAAACCAAATCTTGATAAATTTATTGAAAAGTTAAAAGAATTGAAGGAAAAGTCATTGGTTAATTTACTAAAAGAATGGAATCCAAAAAATGAACTTTTTTTAAAAGTAGATGAAAAAGGCAACTATAAGAATTTCAAGGGGGATACAATTATTTTTTTCTTGGAAGAAGAAGATAGAAAAAAAGTTTTGAATATTCAAAAAAAATTATATTCTCTGTTAGGTGATTATTTAGCACGACCTTTATCAGAAAAATATTTTCATATGACATTACATGATCTTTGTAATTATAATATAACTAAAGAAATTGAAAATTGCTTGAAAAATAATAAAGAAAAAGCAAGAAAAATACTAAAAGAAGTAAAATCAATCAAAAAAATCAAGATGAAATCTTTAGGTCTCTACAATGGTGGTTCAGCTATTGGAATAATGTTTTCTCCAACAAATGAAGAGGAACTAAATTTGCTATTAGATACTAGGAAAAAATTTGATACCTTGATCAAACAAAATGATTTTTACATTCCACATGTAACACTAGGATATTATTTGCCAATTGAATATAATGACAAAGTTAGAAGAAAAATATACAATACGTTAGTTCAAATTAACGCTGATCTTGAAATAGTACTAAATTTTAAAAATTTAGAATATGTAATTTTTGAAAATATGGATATATATAAATTACAATATTAAAAATCCTTTTTTTGGCCTTACTCCCAGTAACATGTAAAACATGCAATATATGTATAACCTGAAAGTGGTAAACGAAACATCATGAATTAAAGCACAAAAACATGATTTTTATAAGTCATGGGTGTTTATTAATGTTTTCTATTTATATTCTCAATTTTCTGTCTACTTTTACTTTCTAAAATAAAACTTACACTTTTTAAGCAAGATGATAAAATTCCTTATCTAATCTTGGTGAACCACTTGCTATTTAACTTCACTTACTTTTTTGAAACTTTGGTATAATTTCACTTCAAATTAAACCTTAAAAACACCTAGATTATTTTTACTATTTTTTGAAGGTCCCATACTATATGCTGAACCAAGAGCTAAAACGGTTGCAAGTTCAATTGGAAGACCTACTTTAACTATTTTTTCAACTGTTTTTTTAACATCGTATTCAACAAATTTAAATCTATAACTAAATACACCTTCATCAATTTCAAGTATTAAATAAGTAGCTCCTGGTTTTCCATTCTTAGTTCTTCCAACACTTCCAGGATTCAAAATTGTTTTTCTATACAAATGCTTTGCCATAACCAAATGAGTATGACCATTTACTATGATATCCTCTTCAACTGATTTTGCAATTAATTTTAATCTTTCAGGATCGGTAGACGGTTTTACATATTCTAATAAGTGATTCAAAGGACTACCATGTACAAGTAAAATTTTGACACTTTCAATTTCTAATGAAAGTTTTTTTGGAAGACTTTTTAAAAATTCTTTGTTATCTTTACTTGTTACTTTAATCGTCCAAAATAATGATTCATCACCAACCTCAGTTTCTCTTCCAGGATTATAAGAACAACCGCAACTTGTTTTTTCAAATCCAACTGCATCATCATAATTTCCCATTACCGAAATAATATTTTCATTTTTTATTTTTTCTATAACCTCGTTTGGATTTGGACCATAACCTACAAGATCCCCAAGGCAAAATATTTTACTAACCTTTTCCTTTTTAATATCTTCTAAGACTCTTTCTAAAGCTTCCAAATTTGAGTGAATATCTGAAATAAATGCTATTTTCACCATCTTATCAACCTCCATTATTATTTATACCATTAATAGAAATTGTTGAAAACCTTAGAATAAACCTACTTTCAAGATAATCTTCTCCATTATTTTTAATTACATAATTCCTTGTAATTATTGCCGCAATTAAAGGAACAAAAACAAAAATAATTACTGAAAACATAAGTGTTTTGAAAGGTAATATAATATTTCCAACTTTCAACAAAAATGAAACAATAGGTGCAAAAGCAAATAATATAACAAGATCATTAATAGCTACCTGAACAAGAGTATATAAGGCATCACCATTTGTTAAATAACTCCATACAAAAACCATAGCTGTACAAGGTGCTGCGCCAAGCAAAACAGCTCCTGTTACATATTCAGATGAAAACTCCGTGCCAAACTTTACCTCCTTTCACATCTACCAGGATTTTTAAATACTCCTTTAATTCTTTTAAATCTTTTCTAAATGGTTCAATTTTACCTAATTCTTTTAATATCTCATTTATAAAGCTATATTTTTTTAAAATTTCCTTGTTTAAACTATAGTATATCCAATAAGAGCTTTTTCTTTTATTAACTAAATTCAAAAACTCAGCCTGTTTTAAATGTTTAGAAATATTAGATTGTGTTATATTAAGAACATTTTCAATATCACAATTGCATACTTCTATATTAGAAATTAAAAACAGTATCCTTGACCTGGTTTTGTTTGAAAATAACTTTATAATTTCTATAACCTCAATCATATAATCACCTCTTAATTATATGACCATATGAAGATATAATTATAATTTTTATTTCTATATATGTCAAAAAATTCCCGCACATATGTACGGGAATAAAAGTTTTTTACTTTTTAATTATTGTTCTCCTGTAATGGCAAACACGTGAACATTTATTTCGTTTGGAAGAATTATTTCATCTATCAAGTCGTTCATCTCAAATTTAATGACTTTTAAACCACATTTAATAAATTGTCTTTCTCCTGTTGAAATAAATCTATAATCTGAAATAATATCAATCTTTTCAGAACACCAATCAGGAACATTTACTTCAAAATCTTTATCATTAACTTTGAATGTTACATTATAATTTCCATGATTTGCAGCAACTAAAAGATATAAATTTTTCACAAATCTTCTCTTAAACCTTATAACTTGCCCATTACACCTTATATTGTCACTTCCATTTTTATAAATCTTAAATGGTGTTTTATAATTTTTTATCTTTTCAATTATTTCTTGTGGAAGATAACTTCCAAGAATTGAACCAAGGTTATCAAAATTTCCCTTTTCATTTATTGAATCAGCTATTCCGTTGTTGTTTAAAACATTTTCAAGATTAAACAAAATAAAACTGTCAGATTTTTCGAATGTCACAAAACTTTCCGTATTGTTTTCAACCTCTTTAATTTCTACTTTTTCTTTTTTGAGTGTTAACTTCCCGTTTTCGTATAAAACAGAAATATCTGATGTTGAAATTCCGATTTTTCCTGGAATTAAAACTACTTGATCAATAATCCCTGTACCTTTTAATACAATCCTAAATTGATCTAGTTCTAATTTTCCAAGATGAACATAACTTCCATTTAGAGTTCCAGTTACTTTACCATTACCATATACAACCGTACAATCGTATCCACCATTTCCGAGTATTACAACATCATAAATTCCAGGTGAAACATCAAACTTGAGTCTTAAGTTATCTTCAAATGAAAGGGCACTTGAACCACCAAATTTCCCATCGACTATAACTTTAACATCTGATAATCCCCAGTCGCCAGCTTCTGCTTCCAAAACTTGTAGAGGATATGATTTTAAAAGCTTTCCTTCAGATAATTTCTTTAATTTATCAGGCATCATTTCTAAAAATAACATAGTTCTAACTGCTGATATCGTTGATTCAGCACCAGCATTATAGTTTATATGAGCAAATTCCATTCCGTCATATCCTTCACCATTGGGACCATACATTGGTTTTCCAAGCTTATTTAACCCTTTGTACCATCCTGCCATTAGAGAAGCCAAAATACCAATTTCTTCATCTTTTGTTTCAAGATAGTATTTAATAGCTCCAACTGTAATACTTTCAACTGCATAAGAAAGTTCAGGAAATAGTTTTACTTTGTTTGAAATTTCATATATAAATCCTGTAGATAAGAAAATTGGTCCTTCAATTTCAAGAGCTTTTCTTGCGTATTTTAAATATTTTTTATCTTTTAAAACTCTGTAACTTTCTACAAGAGCTTCTACATACCTATTTCCCCATCCATGCCAAAGTATTTTATCTTGATAAGTTTTAAAAAATCCATACTTATAAAGTCCCAATATGGCATCTGCAGAATTCCTGATTTCATTTTTAACATCAATTCCCAAATCATATAGTGCACACAAGCCAAGAATGTAAACTGATGTTTGATCACCCACTCTATTTAATAATCCAGCATCAACATAGTTAAATAGTAAATCATAAGCCTTCTTAGCATATTCAAGGAATGTAGAATCATATTTCGAAATTTTTGATAAAGCCCAAAACGCTCTAACGGCCCACCATGAATGTTGTTTTGAACTTGTTGTACCAGTCTTGTTTATAGTACCATCAACATATGCAAAGTTATAAAAATCCCCATCATAATCTTGCATTTGAACAATAAATTTTGCTGCTTTTTTTGCAAAATCAAGATATTCACTATCTCGAGTAAATTCATACATTTCAACATATGTGACAACTACTCTTGCAACATCATCAACACATATATCGCCTTCACCCTTTGCAGGAATTTTCCTATAACCATCTGAAGTTTTGTCTGCATATACAAAATATCCCCTTACCATTTCTCCATTTAATATAAAATCTTCTCCTAAAAATTCCAAATGGTTTGTATTAATTTGCGAAAACAAAAGCATTTCAAAAAATAAGAATATATAAATTAAAATCTTTTTCACATAATCACCTCTTATAATGCATTCTCATCTTTTCGTTCTCTGGCAAATTCATTATTTCGTTTAAAACGCCTTCCACTTGCTCTTTAGATCTAGTTCTTGGATCCCTAAAAAGAATTTCTTCTAAAACCTTTATATCTCCCTTCATAAATGCCTCGAGCACCATTTCCATCCTCATTATTCTTGGCCTTAAGTAATATTTAATAACTCTTTCTGATAATTTTGGTTTTATCTCTTCAGGATGTATTCCAGAAGAATCTACCCATGCCGGAATTTCAACAGCTACATCGTTGTCTATTCCTTCTATTGTTCCGTTGTTTATTATGTTAACAACAAATCTTTGTTTTTTGTCATTAACTATTGAATCTATAAATGGAACGTGTTGTTCCCCACTAAATTTTTCTGGATTAATTATGCTTTCAATTTCTTCCTTGAAAATTTCAATATTCATATAATCTTTGTAAGTATTATAATCTAACAACTTGATATTTGGATTCATTGAAACATAATCTGCTAATTTATTAACCGTTTCAGTAATTCCTTTTATGTTATCCTGATACCATTTCCAGCCAATTTCTGAATCAGCACCACCAAATTTCCCATACCATTTTTTCTTTGTCTCAAGGTTATAATGATATTTCCAGGAAGAATTCCTCACAGTGTCTCCTATTGGCATTTGCCAGTAAAATCTATACATATCTATAGCAGCAAGAGAAAGCTGGTCATCAAAAGGATGTTTAGATTCATAAACATTATTTTTTATCCATTCATCCAACATCTTATATCCATCTCTACCATCATACAAAAATCTATTCAACCAGATACCATGATTTACACCTGCAACTTGCCAATCTACTTTTTTTATATCTAATCCTATAACTTCAGCTAAATGATGTACACCGTAATGTCCATGACAAAAACCAACCATATTTATTGGTACATTTCTTAAAATTAATGTGGTTCCTTCAAATACTGGGTTTGCCGCCTGTAAAAGCCATGCGTCTTTTTCCCCTTTTTCTTCAACCAATCTTGCAACTTTTAAAAATAAATCCAATTGATTGAAATTTGATATTGTGTAATAGTCCGAAACCATGTTGAATTCTTGAGAATCTATTCCTCTATAGTATCCCCATTTTTCTCCTATTTTCCTAACTTTTTCCAAATAACCATGTCCACCTGCCATAGCTGTATTAATTACAAACCGTGCACCATCAATTGCTTCTTCAAGATTGGTAGTAGTTTTAAATTTTAATTTTGCGCCCATTTCTTCATTTAATTTATTAGCTAGAATAAATGTTGAATTTAACCTTGTTTCATCAATATCCATCAAGCAAATTTCAACATCTTTAAATTCGGATATTTTAGTAAAATCACTAATAATTCTTAAAGAAAAAACGGCGCTTCCTGCGCCAACTATTGCAACCTTAAACATATATTTACCCCCTCATCCATTTTTCAACTTTTTCAACATCGATTGTTGCAAGTGCTATGTAATTATCAGCTCCTCCATAGTAAATATAATATTTATCTCTATATTTAACCATTGCATCGGAAAACACAACATTTGGAACTCCCCCAAATATTTCCCATTCTTCTTCTGGTTCTAAAATTGGTTCTTCAGAGCGTTTAATAACCTTTGTTGGATCATTAAGATCAAGTACAATAAATCCCAATCTGTATGTATATTTGGGACCTTCTTGAACGCCATGGTATAAAAGAAGCCAACCATATTCAGTTTTAATTGGAGGAGCTCCTGCACCAACTTTAACATTGTCCCAGTAGCCTTTTCTTGGAGAAACAATTTTTACATAATCTCCCCAGTGAATCAAATCATCTGAAAAAGCTAGCCAAATATCCGGTTCTATTCTGTGTATAAGAACATATTTTCCATTAATTTTCTCAGGAAATAAGGCAGCATCTTTATTTGGACTTTCAGGCAGTATAGAACCAAATCTTTCGTAAGTTATAAAATTTTTGGTCCGTGCCATTGCAACCTTAATTCCTGTAGGAGAATATGCCGTATAATTTATATAATAATATCCATCTAAATATGTAATTCTGGGATCTTCAACGCCATACAATTCCTCTTGAGTTGCTGGAGAAAAAACAGGTTTTTCAAATCTATTCCAAATTACCCCATCAATGCTTACAGCATAGCCTAACCGTGAAACCATATCTTCACCTTGTGCTCTGTATAGCATATGAAATAATTCTCCATCATATACTACCGCAGGATTGAAAACAAATCTACTTTCCCAAAGGTGATTTGGATTTGGTGCAAATAAAGGGTTTCTCGGATGCCGTTCGAGTTTAAGCTCCATAAAAAATCCTCCTCTCATTAATTTATTTTAAAGATACTGAAATTCCCTGCAAGAAATATTTTCTAAAAATCAAGAAAATCAAAACCATAGGTATTGTCTGAATCACTGAACCAGCAAGTATCGGGCCAACATAGCTACTATATTCATGGTTGAAACTTGCCAACAAAACAGACAATGGCATTTTGTTATAATCTTTCATAACAATTAATGGCCACATGAAATTATCCCATGCACCTATAAATGTAAATAAACCAACAATAGATGCTGTAGAACGTGCAAGAGGAAACATAACTCTTGTCACAATCCAAAAAGTGTTTGCCCCATCTATCTTAGCTGCTTCAATATAATCATCTGGAATTGATTTAAATGTTTGAGCAAACATAAAACTTCCCCATGCACTTATTATTGAGGGTAAAATTATTGCTGAATATGTATTTAACAATCCAAGAGTTTTAATTAAAACAAATAGCGGAACAATAAACATAAATCCAGGAAAAAGCATTTGAAAAAGAATAAAATTAAAAACGCTTTTTCTTCCTTTAAATCGAACTTTAGATAAGATATATCCAAAAAAAGCAGATGAAACAATTACAGAAAAGGTAATAGAAACTGAAATAAAAATGCTATTCAAAAGTGCTCTTAAAAAAGGTCTTTGAAGTTTATCTGACATCAAAAAAATAAATTTATAATGCTCTATTGTAAATTTGGTAGGCCAAAAACGTGTATAAATTTCACTTGTTGGTTTAAAAGATGAAAAAAGAAGCCAGAAATATGGATAAATCCATATTATCGATCCAATAAATAATAATGTGAAAGTAATGTAAGGAAACCTCTTTCTCTTAGCTCTTGTCATACAAGCGACACCTCTCTTTCAACTAAGAAGCGAACAAGTAAAACACATCCATAACTTAAAAGTCCAGTTATTACGGCCAAACTTGCTGCATATGAAGGATTCATTCTCTGAAAGGCTGTCGTATAAATGTGCATCATAAATGTAAGAGTTCTCCTCATCGGACCTCCACCAGTAATCATATAAGGTTCTGTAAATATTCCAAAAGTTAAATTAACTGCAAAAACAAGAACTGTAGTCAAAGCAGGATTAATCAATGGAAATGTTATTTTCCAGAATTTCTGCCAATTAGTAGCACCATCAAGTTCTGCAGCTTCATAAAGAGATTTAGGAATAGCATTCAAGCCCGCAAATAAAATTAATCCATAATAACCAACAAACTTCCACGTTACCATAATTGAAATTGAGAGAAGTGCAAGTTGTGGATCACTAAACCAAGGAATAGTAAAGCCAAAACTTTTATACAAAAAACTATTTATTGGACCACTTTCAGAAAAAAGATTGGAAAAAAGAATTGAATACGCTACACCGGATGAAACATTAGCCACTAAAAAACTCAAAGCAAAAAAAGTTCTAAATATACTTACTCTGTATAAAGCAAGTGCAAAAAGCATTGATAATGTAAGAACCATTGGAATAAAATAAACCATAAAATTAACTGTATTTAAAAAAATTCTCCAAAAAATTGGATCACTGAAAAGCCTTACAAAATTTTTAAATCCAACAAGACGTGGTGAACCAAAAAAATTCCATTTTGAAAATGAAAGGATTACTAGCCATACAAATGGATAACCCCAAAAAATCGCCGTGTATATTAAATAGATGGAAGAAAATCCCCATCCAAGATAATTTTCTCTTTTTCTTAATTTAGAAGCCAAATATATCCCCCCCTAAATAGAACTTTTTCTCTTAATAAATTTTGTGAATAGTGACATCATTACAGGATGCAAATCATGTCCCACCAAAAGTTCATAAATTCTTTTAGCAGCTAGGGATCCCATTTCATCTTTAAAAACTTTTAAAGTCGTCAAAGGTGGATCAAAACTTTCAGCACTTATAATATCATCAAAACCTATTACTGAAACTTCTTTTGGAACTTCAATGTTTCTATTCTTCAACTCCCTTATTACCCTCATCGCAGTTATATCATTTGATGCAAATATCGCTTCAGGCATTTCATTTTTTCTTAACATAAAGTCTATTACATCGGACATATTATCTTTAACATCGTCATATTCATAATATTTTGGAAGAATACCTGCTTCTTGCATTGCACTTGTGTATCCATCAAACCTTCCTTTAAATCCATATGAATTCAAAGGCCCATGTATATGATAAATTTTTCTTAATCCTTTTTTTATTAAATATTCTGTTGCAAAATACGCTCCATCATATCCATTTGTAACAATACAATCAACTTTTTCTCCAGGAATGTAATGGTCTAAAAGTAAAAAAGGTTTTTTTAGACTTTTATATTCTTTTATTAACTCTTTGGTTGTATCTCCACCAACCAAGATATAACCATCACACTCATTTGGATTAAACAAATCCATTTTGCAAAATCTAATTCCGTAAGCTTCACCTGTTTTTTCAAGTGCAGTAAGAATTACACTATAAAATTCTGGAACTACTTTTTCTTTTTCCATATCAATCAATCTCTTACTTTCACATATTCCAACTCTAAATTTTTCCTTGTGTCTTGCAAGAGCGGATGCAAGAATTTTAGGCTTGTAATTTAATTCTTCTATAGCATTCCATACTTTAAGTTTTGTTTTCTCAGAAACATTCTTTGCGTTATTTAGAACTCTAGATACTGTTGCAGTGGAAACTCCTGCTTTTTTTGCTACATCTTTAATTGTTGACAATTTTATTCCTCCTTCTTCATTTTTAAAGTTGCGGAGGAAAATTCCCCCGCAATACTCTATTTTACTATTTTTAAGCTTCTAAAAGAATCACTTTTAACTTCTAAGAAATTAATCCACTCTTCAAGACTATTTGATTTATTAATACTATACAATCTTTCAAATTTCACTTGTTGACCTGCAAAATATCTATTTGGCCATGAACTCATATCACTTGGATACGCACCTTTTGTTGCATCAAACGCCTCAAATTCTCCAGGAATCCACTTAAATACACCATCCCTAAATTCTTGTGACTCAAATACCCATGTATTTCCATTAATCCAATCTACAAAATTATCTTTTACCACAGGAATTTCTGGTAAAATTTCTGCAATTCCCAATTTAAATTTTTCAGAATAGTTTCCTCTCCATCTTTCTTCAGACGCAAAAATGTATGTTGCGCCCCACCATAACGGTTTCATTGAATCTTTTGCTGGAAATACAATATACGGCTTGTTATCCACCATCTTAATTGCATTTCTTTCAAGCCAGTATTCATATGGCGTTATATTGAGTTGATCTGCCCAAACCAATCTTCTAAATACAGGTAATACATGAACTGCATCTCCATCAATACTTGTAAGAACTCTTGTTACCATATGTTGTAACTTCATTAAATCAGCATAATTTCTGAAAGAAATATTGTTATTCACAAGTATATCTCCATTTTTAAATACATGGGTAATAACATATTGATCAAGTCCTGAAAAAGTGACTGATCTTAATTTTGTATAAACGCTGAAAGCAACAGGGCCAGGCACCACTTTAATTGATACGGGTTCAAAAGCATACGAAACTTCTTCGAAATGTTTTCCGAGTTCACCGTTAATATAATAAGTACTATTGGCAAATCCAGCAACTCTCAAAATTCCTATCTCATCCAGAAGTGTTCCCTCCACATTGGCATATTTCGTAACATGAACAATTCCATGTTCATCTACTTTGTAAGTTTCACCATTTTTTCCACTAATCATCCAGCTTTTTTCATTTTTACTCACTTTAAAATAACTTTCAAATTTTATTTTCCCCATTTCATTCTCAGGTATAATTATTTCACAACTTCCTTTTGCAAGGAACATTAAATAATCATTACCAGAAATTCTTCCATTACCATCTACATCATCAATTTGGAAAGGAACATAATTTCCTTCAACTTTTACTCTAATTGCATCCCAGTAAGGATCTACATCTTCTGGTAGATAATCAAGAAAGTCTGACATTTTCATAACAAATGGAACTTCTATTTTACCAGCCTCAACCTTTAAGGTAAAGGATAAAGCCAAAACAGACATAAAAAACATAATTAAAATTAAATACTTTTTCATTTTCTATCCCTCCCATTAATATAGTATTTTATTAATTTCCTTTACACATTTGTTGAGAACATCTTCTGGAGTACTCTTCAAGTACATTAAAGGTTCAATTAGGTAAACTGTCATTGCATCTTGAACATCAATCGTACTTGAGACTAAGGCTGGCGGAATAGCATTCCCAACTTCTTTAGCATAAGTTGAAAAATACGGATCTTCTTTCATAAATCTTTCAAATAAAGGATTTGTCGTCAAGTCTTCTCTTGCAGGTGGCATTTTTGTTATTTCAATCCATCTGACATCGTTGTCAGGATTTTCAAATACCCATTTAATAAATTCAAAAATTTCTTTTTTATACTTTGAGTGTCTAAATACAACTAATCCCTTTGTATCAGCAAATGTTTTTATTGACCCTCCACTATAGTTATCTGGAACAGGTGGTGAACTAATCCATAAATTTTTATAAACTTCTGGATAAGTTTTTTTTGCCCAATTTAGCGACCAGGGCCCTTGCAAAACTCCTAAGGCTTTTCCTGTTGATAATGAAAATTGATTTCCCATTTCAACTGCTGTCCATTTATTTTTAAACATCGTATAAATAAAATCAACAACAGCTTTCCCATATTCATCATTAAATGATGCTCTATAACGTTTTGTATCAATGTAGGATTTTCCAGAACTTGCAGCATAGTAATATGTTATGAAATCAAACCATCTATCCCACCAATTTCTACCTTGAACAACTTGCATTGCATATTTATCAGGTGGATTTGCATATTTTTCAGCAATTTTATAAATATCGGAATATGTTCTTGGAGGCTTATCAAAACCAAGTTCTTGGAGTTTATCTTTTCGCCACCACATTAAAATTGGATTAGAATAAATTGGAAAAACATAATAATGATTATTCAATTTCCAACCTTCAATAATACTTTCCATGTGTCTTACTTTTACCAAATTAAAAAATTCCTGGCCATACTCTTGATCTAACGCAATAATAATTCCTTGCTCAGCAAGTTGTGCTGCAAACCCACTAAAGATATTTGTACAGAAGTCTGGAGCACTTCCAGCAGCAACAGCTGTCAAAATTGCTTCCTCAGAACTTCCAGCAGCTGGAATAGTCTTCCAATCAATTTGTGCATTAGGATGACTATTATTCCATTCTTCAACTAAAGGTTTCCAGAATTCTTCTTGCAGTGGATTTGGTGCCGTCCAAAAAACAATCTTGCTAGAAAATACAACTAAACCTAGGAAAAATAAAAAAATAACCAAAAACTTTTTCATACTCCCACCTCCTTGCTTATTGTAAGCGTTTACATCTATCGATAGAAGATTATCATATTTCAAACAAAAATTCCAAATTTGTTCTCTTATAATTACAAATAATTAATTAAAATTATTATTAAAATTCTTAATTTCGCTTTAAATAACTAATTTTTTTGTAAACGATTACATAATTTGTTATGTGTTTTCTTTAAATTATTTTTTATTCTGTATCACAAGATACAAAATTTCTTTAAAAATTTGTATATAATTTAATTGAAAATATTACATTTGGAGGTAAGTTGTATGAAGATTTTAATTACTGGATTTGAACCCTTTGGTGGAGAAAAAATCAATCCTTCTTTTGAAGCAGTAAAAAAATTACCAAACAATATTGATAATGCACAAATAATTAAAACATCAATTCCAACTGTATTTAGAAAAAGCATTGAAGTTCTTGAACAATTAATTGTAAAAGAACAGCCAGATATTGTAATCTGTGTAGGTCAAGCAGCTGGAAGATATGAAATAACTGTAGAAAGAGTTGCAATAAATATTGATGATGCAAATATCCCGGACAATGAAGGAAACAATCCAAAAGATAAAGTTATTTTCGAAGATGGTGAAAATGCTTATTTTTCTAACTTACCAATAAAAAAAATGGTTGAAGAAATAAAAAATTGCAACATTCCAGCCTCGATTTCAAATTCTGCTGGTACTTTTGTATGTAATCACCTAATGTATGGGCTGCTTTATCTTATAAACAAAAAATACAAAAATATGAAAGGTGGGTTTATTCATGTTCCATATTTACCACAACAAGTAATTAATAAGAAAAATATCCCTAGTATGTCTCTAGATAACATTGTTACAGCTCTAACTTGTGCTATAAAATCAATAATTAGAGAAACAAATGTTTGATATACTAACTACTTCGGAGGATTTTAATATGCAGACTTTTTTATACAAATCAATATTCGATAAAGAAAAACAAAAAGAGCTAAGAAAAACTTTTATTTTATTAGCAAAAAGTGGGAAAATAGCGGATGTTAAAAAAAATAACGAAATAGAACTTCCTATTTTAACTATTGCTATAGTCATTGAAGGAAAAATCAAACAGTTTCTTACAAGCAAAGAAGGATTAGAAAAAATTTTATTTTATCTTCAACCTGGAGAAATATTTGGTGAAATTGATTATTTCGGTGAAAGTAAATTTAATATAATTACTACAGCAGTAGAAAATTCAAAAATTTCAATTCTTGGAAAAAATGTAATTGAAGAACATTTATCAAAAAATCCTATACTTTACAGATTTTTTATGAAAAGTATTATTAGAAAGCTAAGGATAATTGAACTTCAAATGTTAAATATGACTTTTAACGACTCAACTGGTAGAATTTCAAATACCATACTTAGACTAGCAGCTCAACAGGGAATAAAAAAAGGGAATGAAATTGTAATCAACTTTCCTCTAACCCAACAAGAATTAGCAAATATAATTGGATGTTCACGCATTACTGTATCAAGAACGTTAAATGAATTAATTTCAAAAGGAATAATTTCAATAGATCACAAAAAAATAATTATAAAAAATCTAAAAGAACTTGAAAAACTTGATAAATCATTTTAAAAATAGGAGGAAAAAACATGAAATTTTTGACAACACCCATACCAAAGGATATTGAAAAACTTATAAATCTTGGTATGCATAAGCAAGCTAAAGAAAATATTTTAAAGAGACTCAAAAAACCTATTCCAGAATCATTGAAAAAACGTTTGAAGTTTGAACTTTTTAGATTAGACCTTTTAGAAAAAACTTATCCATATAGTGAAAAAGAAGCTTTTGAACTTTTTAAAAAGAATTTTAAAAGTGCAAAAAAGCAAGAATTTGAAACTCTTCAAGAAATTGGATATATTGATTTTAGATTTATTAACGGGAAAAAAAGGTTTCAGGAAAGATTTCATTACAATATAGAGTTTACACTAAACGAATACAAAAAAAGACAGAAAGAAGATAAAAGTAGAAGCGATCTTAGAAAATTAACTAATGAAGCAATAGCAAGATTATTAAAAACCAAGCAAGAAAAAACTTACTCTGTTTCTGCTAAAATCTCAATTAGAAGAAAAAATCCCAAAAACGAAGATGTTTCTGTTTGGCTTCCTATACCATTTGAAAAATTTCAACAAACATCAGTAAAAATAACTAATGCAAGCCATGATTATATTTTGTCTTCTCCAAGAACTTTACAAAAAACAGTACACATGAAAGGAAAAGATACAGAAACTTTTTGGGTTGAATTTAGCTATAATATTTCAGAATGGATTGGAGAAAATTCAAAGTACAAATACAAACCTACAAAAGCTGATTTATCTGAAAAACCACCTCATGTTTTATTTACACCATATTTGAAAGAAGTTTTCCAAAAAATATTAAAAGGTGTAAAACCCAAGAATGATCATGAAATAGCAAAAAGCATATATGATTATCTCACCAAAAACGTTTGTTATTCCTATGTTCTTCCTTACGCTCTTTATGACAATATTCCTGAATACGTTACAACAGTATTTAGAGGAGATTGTGGATTTTATGCAATTACATTCATAACGTTATGTAGACTTGCTGGTATACCTGCAAAATGGCAATCAGGATGGTTCGCAACCCCTTCCGGTGCATCTCCTCATGATTGGGCATTAATATACCTTAAAGATTTTGGATGGATCCCAGTAGATTTATCTTTTGGAGGAAGCAGAAGAGATAACGAAGAAATGAGAATGTTCTATTTTGGAAATTTAGATGGATTTAGGATGTTTGCAAATCTTGATTTTCAGGCTGACTTTTATCCAAAGAAAAACTACTTCAGAAACGATCCATATGATAACCAGGTTGGCGAAATGGAAAGTAAAGATGGCTATATTATAGACACAGAATATAAAATTGAAATTTTAACATTCAAAGAAATTAAATAAAGGGGGAATAAAAAATGGGTAAAATAAAATCAGTAAAATTCAAATTAAATACTTTCGAATATGAAAAACCATTTCATATTACAAATAGTATCTCAACTAAAACAAGCAACATTGAGATATGTATCGAATTAGAAAACGGTATACTTGGTTTTGGAGAAGCATCTCCGTCTTTTAGAGTAAATGGAGAAAAAGTAGAAACTTTGCCTGCACTTGAATCCATTATAAATGACATGATAAAAGGGTATGATGTCAAAAATTACAGACAAATTTTCGATATTTTGGATAAATTTTTTGCCTTTCCAAGCATTAAAGCAGCAGTTCAATATGCCGTTTTAGATGCGTTATCTGAAGAAATAGGCTTACCAGTTTATAAATTATTAGGTGGTGCTAGAGAAAAGATTGAAACTGATAAAACAGTTTCAATTGGCAAAATAGATGACAGAGTAAATGATGCAGTGAAAATTTTCAAAGAAGGTTTTAGAATAATAAAAATAAAAGTTGGTGAAAATTTAAAAGAAGATATCGAAGCCCTTGAAAGAATTTATGAAAAAACAAAAGGTGCAAAATATATTGTCGATGCTAATATGGGATATACTCCAAAAGAAGCTATTATTTTTGTGAATGAATTATACAAAAAAGGAATAGATATAAATGTTTTTGAGCAACCAGTAAAAGCACATGATATAGAAGGATTAAAATTTGTTAGGTTCCATTCGCCATTTCCTGTTGGAGCTGATGAAAGCGCAAAAACAAAATATGACGTTATGAGGTTAATAAAAGAAGAAGCAGTTGACTATATAAACATTAAGCTCATGAAAAGTGGAATTTCTGATGCATTGGCTATAGTCGAAATTGTAAAAGCAGCAAATTTACATTTAATGATTGGATGCATGGGAGAATCAAGTTTAGGAATAAATCAAAGTGTTCATTTTGCACTTGGAATTGGTGCTTTTGAATTTCACGACCTTGACAGTGCATTAATGATAAAGGAAAAAAAATTTAGGGGAAAATACAAAACAGAAATTCCTTATTATATAGCAATACAGTAGTATGTAAAAAATTTTTGTAAATTAAACCATCACTATGTTTATCATATAAAAAAGGGTGATAATTTGGTCAGTTTTTTTAGTGTGTTTTTTTGTTTTTGAATGATATTAAAAAACGTTGAACAAATATATATATATACTATGTATTGTTTTCTATTTTTTACAATCTTACTTTCTTTTACATAATATATATCCACGTTTTAAGAAATTTTTTGTACATATAACAAAAATGAGAGAGGAAATGGAGAATAAAAAAGGTGTAGTATTTTCAGTTTTAAATTTTTTATCAATTGTTTTACTTGTCAGAAATTTAAACGTGGATAAACAGGTAAATTCTTCCCCATATGAAATACTCTATACAAGTGAGATAGAAGACATAATACCGGTGAGGTAAGAAGAGAAGTTAGCGAGAGTGGATTATTTAAAATTATTTAATCATGAGATTTTCCAGCATTTTACAACATTACACAATCAGAGCAAACTCATAATGTATAATCAACTTAAAATCACCTTTAACAAAAACTACCCCACTAAATTTAGTAGGGTAGTTTAATCAGCATAAAATAAATTTATTCAGATAACCACTTATAAATCAGTCTTGCATATATTCTAATAAATTTCTTATAAGATTCTAGTGACCAATGTTCATTAGGTTGATGCATACCTGTATCTTCTCCTGGAAATACTGCACCAAACGCTACTCCATAAGGCACAGATTTAGCATAAGTTCCTCCCCCCAATGCTATAGGTTCTGTTTCATCTTTAGTAACATCTCTGTACACCTTAAGTAACATCTTTACAAGTTCACTGTCTTTAGAAACATATAATGATTTACTGTGTGAAATTTGAATAACATCAAATTCTTTAAAAGCTTCTTTAATCTGATTAGTAATCATTTCTACATTCATAAATATTGGATACCTTATATTAATTTTGGCTTCTAAATATCCATTTTCAAGGTTAATTGTTCCTAAATTACAGGTAAGTTCTCCACTTGCAATATCTTTAGCATAAATACCAAGACCGATACCATTAATATCCAAACCAAGTTTTTCATTCAAAACTCTTATTACAAAATTATCCTTACCAAAATCAATGTTTGATAAAAGATTTAACATACATGCAATAGAATTTAAGCCAAGTTGTGGAGTTGAAGCATGTGCAGATTTTCCAATAGTTGTTATTGATATTCTATTTCCATTAACTTCATATTTTAATTTACACTTTGTACTAAAGTTTTCAACAAGATAAGCTATTTCATTTACCTTATCAGTTTCTATAACTACGTTACACTCTTCTGGAACAACATTAACTGCAGTCCCCGCTTTCATCTTTATTAATTTAGTATTATAATCATTACCAAGATAAGTACTTATTTTATAAGTTGTATTTCCTTTTTCTGCAAAAACAAGTGGAAATGTTCCATCAGGTGTTACTGCAACATCTGGATATGGTTCATTTTTGAAATAATATTTTAAACATTTTGAACCGTTTTCCTCATTTGTTCCAAAAATTAACCTAACAGTGTTTCTTGGAGTTTTTACTAGCTCAGATGCTATCTTTAAAGCATACAAAGCTCCAATAGTTGGACCTTTGTCATCTGAAACTCCTCTTCCAAACATTTTTCCATCTCTAATTACAAGTTTATAAGGATCTGTTTCCCATTTTTCTAGATCTCCTTCAGGAACTACATCTAAGTGTCCTAATATCCCGTAAAGTTTGCCTGTATTTCCAAAAGTGACATGCCCAGCATAAAAATCAATATTTTTAGTTTCAAAACCTAACTTTTTTGAAATCTTTAATGCTTCACTTAATGCCATTGCAGGCCCTACTCCAAATGGTGCATCTTGACTTGCCGGTCCCATCACCGACTTAATTTCAATTAGCTTTTCAAGATTTTCTAATATTTCATCAAAATACTTATCAACAAGTTTATCAATCGCATCTTCAACAATTTTTTCCATAGTCATCCCCCTTATTTTACAAATTCTTTTTAAAAACTAAAAAGTATAATATATTAAATCAATTTTTCTATTATTTTGAGAAATAAATCCAATTTCAAAAACTAGATAACCTTCATCATGTGTATCAATATAAACTGATGCTATTACATAGTCTATATCATAGTTTTTTGGAGAGTCATCATCAAACATTGAATTTAACAAACTAGATAGATAACTATAAATGGTTAACGCTTCAGAATTTATTGAATTATTTGAATCATAAGCAATTTTATTAAAAGCATTATAAAGCAAATTCAAATCCGAGTCAAATAAAGATACTGAATATAGATATAGATCACCCTGTACTTGATACTCAGATACAAAATCTAATGGTAATATATAATCAGAATTAACATCCCTATTAGAAAAATAACTTAAAAGTGTCAAAATATGATTTTTAAAATACTCATCGTATGGCGAATAAAGATATTCATAATTTTTTTTACTCAAACCATAATCTGTAAGAGAAATTTTAAAATCATAACTTTCTAAATTATTAATCAAACTTGTTATTTCAGAAACTAAAATATCACTTGGAACAACTAAAACATAATTTATTGTTGTTGAAAATAAAAATATAGTAAAAACAAGTAATAAAAAAACTATGATTTTTTTCATAATATCGCCTCCAAAAAATAAGTTACTAAAATTATATCATAACGGAGGCATTAAAATAAAATTATTAAATTAACTCTCTTAAAGATTTAAAAACTACCAAAAATAATATTACTAACACAATTGGTTTTATTATTTTATCTCCTTTCTTTATAGCTAATCCTGAACCAATCCAATTTCCTAAAATTCCAAAAAATGCTGCGGGAAGCCCTATATAAAAAAGTACCTTATCATTAATTAGAAAAGTAATAAGTGCACTAATGTTGGAAGATAAATTAACAATTTTTGCTGTGGCACTAGCACTTATTGAATCAAATGAAAGAAAGCTAGTATACATAATTATCAAAAATGTACCTGTTCCAGGCCCAAAAAAGCCATCATACATTCCAATTATAAAACCTATAGAACTTGAAATAAAAAATTTCTTTTTAAACGAAATTTCTGGCATTTTACTAATTACCTTTCTTCCTTTATTCAATAACATAAAAACACCAGCAATGACAATTAAAACAGAAATCATTACTTTTAAATAAGAGTCTGAAATTAAAAGAGCAAGTTTAGCACCAAGAAAAGAACCCAAAATTGAAAAAATAGCTGAAATAATACCAACATCAAATATAACATACTTTTCTTTAGAATACCTAAATGCGCTAAATATGCTCCCAATCGAAGATGAGAGTTTATTAGTTGCAAGTGCATTATGAGAAGGGATACCTAAAAATAAGTAAGCAGGAAGTGAGATAAGTCCTCCACCACCTGCTATAGAATCTACAAAACCTGCGAAAAATATCATGAAAAACAAAAATAAGTATTCAAAAATTGATAAATGCAATTTTGTCAACTCCTTTTTGTTTTTATTCCTAACTAATTATACTACTTTTTTCATTTTTTTGAACTGTTATGATATTAAAAAATTGTTGAACAAACACATATAATATTATTAATTGTAATCGTAATTTACTTCACATATAAATATATCTACATGTCGAAAAAATTTTTTAGTTATAGTGATATAATAGAATTAATAAACAAGAAGAAATGAGGTGAAAAAATGGAAAGAAACGATTTTCCAAAAGATTTTATTTTTGGTGTTGCAACAGCTTCATATCAAATAGAAGGTGCATATAATGAAGATGGAAAAGTCCCTTCAATATGGGATGTATTTTCACACACTCCAGGAAAAATTAAAAATAATGAAAACGGTGATGTTGCTTGTGACCATTATCATAGATACGAAGAAGATATAAAAATAATTAAGGATATAGGGTTTGATGCCTATAGATTTTCAATATCTTGGCCAAGGGTTATGAAAAATACAAAAGAAAAAAACGAAAAAGGCCTTGACTTTTATAACAAACTAATTGACAAATTACTTGAAAATAATATAACTCCGTTTATTACAATCTATCACTGGGATCTTCCGTTATTTTTATATGAAAAAGGCGGCTGGCTAAATGATGACATAGCACTTTATTTTCAAGACTATTCATCAATTTTATTTCAAAACTTTGGAGATAGAGTAAAACACTGGATTACATTAAATGAACCATGGTGTTCTTCATTTCTTGGGTATTTCTATGGAATTCATGCCCCAGGACATAAAAATCTGCAAGAAGCTATTAAAACTGACCATAATTTATTAAGAGCTCATGGTTATTCTGTAGAAGCATTTAGGGATCTAGTTAAAGATGGAAAAATAGGAATAACAAATGTTACAACTAAAGTAGAGCCTGCTGATGAAACAGAAGAAGATTTTTATGTCGCTCTTTTAGTTGACGAATTAACAAATGGATGGTTTTATGATCCAATAATTTTTGGAAGGTATCCAGAAAATGCAAGAGCAATTTTACAAAGAAATGGTATAGAAATTTTCGAAAATGATATGAATATTATTTCAAAAAAGATCGACTTTTTCGGAATAAATTATTACACTAGACAACTAGTCAAATATGCTCCTGAGGAACCGTTCATGTTTAGAACTATAGAAGGTGAATTAGAAAAAACAGAAATGGGTTGGGAAATTTATCCTGAAGGATTATACGATATGCTTTTAAAGATTTACAACAGATACAAAACCCCACTTTATATAACCGAAAATGGAATGGCTGGCCCAGACAAGATTGAAAATGGAAAAGTGCATGATACATACAGAATAAACTATCTAAAATCTCATTTTGAAAATGCTCTTAAAGCGATAAAAGATGGAGTAGATTTAAAAGGTTACTTTATCTGGACTTTAATGGATAATTTTGAATGGGCAGAAGGATATTCAAAAAGATTTGGAATAGTATACACTGATTATACTACTCAAAAAAGATATTTAAAAGATAGTGCTATATGGCTAAAAAAATTTTTAGAAGGGAAATAAATCTTGTGAAAATTTTTCATACCTTTACAGTTTTATTTATACTATTTAGTCTAATTGGATTTTCTCAACATCTCATGAAAATACTTGATACAGGAAATATGTCTATTGGAATTAGAAATATTCCAAGTGAAGTTGTCTATTTCCCTAGTAACAAAGAAAAAACTGGATTTTGCTATGAAATTGCCACAGAATTTGCAAAAATATCTTGGAGTAAACCCTGAATTTAAAATAGTTGATAAGTTTTCAAAATATTTTGAAAATACAATTTTTAATTCCATTGATATGATCGCTGATATTATTACTATAACTGAAGAAAGAAGTAAAACTTTAACTATGATCAAATTTGTTGAAATTGTTGAGATATTAATTGGCAGAAAAGGCGAAGAAATTACTAATATCAAAGATTTAGTTGGTAAAAAAATAATTACTTTTGAAAACTTTACTTATTTTAAAACTCTACAAAAAATATTAAATGAAAACAATATCGATTATGATATTAGTAATGTTACAATCAAGAATAATAAACTGGCTTATATTAATAAAAGTAAAGTTAGCAATGAGCAAGTTGAAATATTATTAATAAAAAGAAATATAAATTATTCACCATACTTTTTATATTTACAACTCATTGAAAATAAAGCAGATTTCACTATTATTGATTCTTTTTCTTTTGTTCAAAAATATTTTAATACTTTATTTATGAAACAAAATTTAAAACCTATATTTCCTTTGACAAAAGAAGTTGAATATCTTTCTTTTTGTTTCCCAAAAGATGCTACATTACTATCATCTCAATTTGAAAAGCCTTTAGATTATTACAAAAATAGTGGAAAGTTTGATAAGCTATTTAAAAAGTATTTCAATATAAGTTATTATGAATACTTAAGCATAATTGGACTGATAAAATGACTTTACAAAAAAAGATTTTTAGAGCACTTTTATTTTCAATTTTTATAACATCATCTATTATTTTAATTATTACATCAATATATGAAATCTCAAGAACAATAAAGCGAGAAAAAGAAGAATTAATTCTTTTAACCAAGAATTTTAACTCATACTTTAATAGCATTGAACAATACATAAAACAAAATAATAATAAAGTAATTTACAGTAACGATTTTGTATTTTTATTTGGGCAAAATAAAATACTAAAAAATTTTTCCATTATATCAATTAAAAAAAGCATCAATGAATTAATAAACAAAAATGAATTTATTAAAAATATTTTCATTAACGTTAATAATAAACCTAACTACATTTTTGGCAAAATCGATAACAATATTGATTTATCCAAAAATTACTATATAAATAAAAATGAAATTCATTACATCTTAAAAAATAAAATAGCAATAATTGAAAATGTTAACTATATAACGATAATAGATCTTGGCAATTTATACAAAAAGTTTTTAATATCAAATAATCTTCCACTAGATTCACAACTTATGATTAAAAAGAATGAAAACTATATTTGTTATAATCCAGAAAAAGATATTATAAAAAAAAAACTACAAATCTTGAATGTTTCGGAGTTTTTGATTTAAACGAAAAATTTTACATAGTGAAAGATAAATACTATTTACTAAGAATACTATTTTCATACGTTTTATATTATTTACTAATGTTTTTTGTTGCAATACTTATTTCATACTTTTTATCAAAAAAATTATCAAAAAACATCGGTTATTATTTAAATAAAATATCCAGTACTTTATCAAAATTTTCAGAAAAACACTTTGAAGCAGTTGAGCTTGAGGAAGGTATGGAAGAAGAAATTAAAGTTTTCGTAAATACTTTCAACAGCGTTAGCAATAAATTAAAATATACTCTTTAAAATAAGGAAAACATAATCTTTCAAAAAACAAATGAACTTAAAGAAAAAAACAAGATGTTAAGTGAACTTTCAATAAGAGATCCATTGACTAATTTGTACAACAGAAGAGAATTTAATCAAAAATTTCCAAAAGATTTTTCCTTATCAAAAAGAGAAAACATGTACCTCAATTTTGCAATTATAGATATTGATCACTTCAAAAAAATAAATGATTACTATGGGCATCTTGTAGGTGATACTTATCTGAAAAAATTTCAGAAATTTTCAAATTAAACTTTCAAAGAGTTTCAGATAACATTTTCAGATACGGTGGTGAAGAATTTGTAATATATTACCTTTCAAAGAACAAAGAAAACTTCTTTGAACTTCTTGAAAATCTTAGAAAGAAAGTAAAAGAAACACCAATACTAATTGATGAAAAAAGCATTCAACTTACAATTAGTATTGGTGCTGTAAGTAAAATTCCACAAGAAAAAGATTATAACAAAATTATTAAAAAAGCCGATGAAAATTTATACATAGCCAAAAATCTAGGAAGAAATAGAATAATTATTAATCAATGACTTCCATAGAAAAATCAACATATTGAACTTCACTGGTTAATTTCCCTATTGAAATAACATCAACACCCTTTATTAAATATTTATCAAGATTTTTCTCGTTTATTCCACCCGAAATTTCTATTATTATATCCTTCCTTTTTTCTTTAATAATTTTAATAGCTTCTTTTATATCTTCAGGCGAGAAATTATCAAGCATAATTATATTTACTTCTAGATCAAGACATTCTTTCAATTCTTCAAAATCCTCAACTTCTACTTCTATTTTTGATGTAAAGGACTTTATAACTTTTACGGCCTCTACAGCATTCTTTATACCTTTATATATTTTCTTATGATTATCTTTAATCATTACAGTATCAGAAAGATTCAATCTGTGAGTATTACCTCCGCCATGTAAAACTGCAATCTTTTGCAAATCTCCAACAAAAGGTATAGTTTTCCTTGTAGCAGCAATTATAATATTATATTCTTTTGCTTTTTTAGACAACTTAGCTACTTTTGTTGCAACACCACTCATAAGTGAAAGAAGATTTAGTACACTTCTCTCAATTACCAATAAGTTATAAGCATCTCCCCTTAATGTAAAAATTATACTATTTTCATTTACATACATTCCATCTTCATAACTTGTTTCAAATTCAATATTAAATTTTCTAAAAACTTCTTTTACAAGTTCAAGCCCTGACAAAACCGCAGAATCTTTTAAAATTATAATAGATTTTGCAACTTTTCCTTTTAAAGGATACGCTGAAAAATCAACAAGACCTTCATCTTTTCTTATCCATTCAATAATCTTTTCTACCATAAATTATGCCTCCATTAGCTCAAACATCTTTTTAATAGGCAAGACTGCCTTATCTGCAATTTCTTTATCAATTTCTATTTCAAATTCCTCATTTTCCAAAGCTTTTAAAACATTTTTAAGTGTATTTTTCTTCATGTTATTACAAATAGCTGTATATAATGGTATGAATTCTTTCTCTTTATACTTATTTTTTAATTTATTAACCATATCTTTTTCTGTAACAATTATGAATGTTTTATCTTCAACTTCTCCTGGAATTTTTTCCATTTGAGAAGTACTACCTATATAATCAGATATTTTTTGAATTTCTTCAGAAACCTCTGGATGCGAAATTACTTTGGCATCAGGATACTTCTGTTTTAATTTTAAAATATCATCAATCTTTATATAGTTATGCACATAACAGTAGCCAGTTTCTCCAGGCACAGAAATAACTTTTTTACCAGTTTTTCGGGCTACATAAGCCGCAAGATTTTTGTCAGGTCCAAAAAGAACTATATCGCTATTTAGTTTTTTAACTATCTCTACTGCATTAGCAGAAGTACATGCAACATCTGCATACATTTTTGATTTTATTGTACTATTTACATATATAACAAATGGTGCATTATATTTTTTCTTGGCTTCAATAATCATTTCCGGTTCCAATGAATTTGCCATAGGACAAGTTGCAGCTTTCACTGGAACTATAACCTTTTTCTCTGGATTTAACATTTTTATAGTTTCTGCCATAAAATCCACACCCAAAAATAAAATTTTTTCAGTATCAAGTTTAGTAGCAAGTCTTGCAAGTTGTAATGAATCGCCTAAGTAATCTGCAATTTCTTGTATTTCTTGCATTTGATAGTTATGTGCCAAAATTGTATAACCTTTTTCTTTTGCAAGCTGTCTGATCTTTTCCTGTATTTTCTCCATTTTTTATCCTCCTATCTTAACATTTTCAAAATTTTTCTTTATTAATGCTGCAAGAGATAATGGAGCCAGTAAACTTGTTTTTGGATTATTTGAAGGATTATTAGAAAAAATAAATTTATAATTTCCAACACTTGACACAACTTCAACCTCGTGAATATTCTTTTTTACGTTCGGATCAGAATAAATTTCAACATGAACTTTTCTAAAATCTCCCACAGAAAGAGCAAGGGTAACAGAAACATTTGTATTTTTTGGAAATTTCTTAATTGCCTCTATACTATCTCCACTAAAAATTAACACCTTTTCTTTATCGTCCCTTGAAAAAGCTTTAGGAGGTTTGCGAGTTCTTAAAACTACTTTTTCAATATATTTCTTTATTGCATTAATTACATCTATTCCACCTATAGCTCCAGAAGGAATATAAACCTTAGAAGTTGAATTTTCTAACAATCTAAAAAAAGCATTCCTAAAATTTTCATCAGCAAAAGCACCTGTACTCAAAATGTAAAAATCCTTATTTGCAATAATTATTTCCCTGTAATACTCTTTTACCGCTTCAACAGATGCACATTCAATTACAAATGAACAATCATTGGGAATAAAAAATCTGTCAAGTTTTTTTCCTTTAGAATTTGTGATATTTTTCTCATCAAAATAATAAAAATCCTGAATATAACCTTCCAGCTCTTTTAAAATAACATTTGCTGCATTTCCAAATCCTAAAAATAATGGCTTCATTCTCAACACCTCCATTGTTATTTTACACTTGTCAATTACATCTGTCAATACAATAAAAATAATAAAAGGCGCTCGAAAACGAGCGCCAATTTTAGAATAGAAAATTTTTATGCGAGCATTTGTTTCATATCTTCTTCAACTGTTGAAATTGTTGAAATATTGAATTTTTCTGCAACAACATTCAAAACATTTTTGGAAAGAAATGCTGGAAGTACTGGTCCAAGTTTTATCTTTCTAACTCCAAGATAAAGTAATGCAAGTAACACTGCTACAGCTTTTTGTTCATACCAAGCAATGTTATATTCTATCGGAAGGTCATTAATATCATCTACCTTTAATATTTCTTTAAGTTTTAATGCAGTAACCGCTAAAGAGTATGAGTCGTTACATTGTCCTGCATCCAAAACTCTAGGAATTCCATCAATATCTCCTAAATCAAGCATGTTATATCTATATTTTGCACATCCTGCTGTAAGAATGACTGTATCTTTTGGTAATTTAAGTGCAAATTCTGTGTAATATTCCCTTTCTTTAGCTCTTCCATCACAACCTGCCATTACAAAGAATTTTTTTATTTTTCCTTCGTTTACAGCTTTTAAAACTGAATCTAATACCTTTTCTACCTGATTTCTTGCAAAACCTATAACAATTTTCTTCCCTTTTCTTTCTGGTATTGGACCAAGTTCAAGAGCTTTTTTAATTACGGGTGTAAAATCTTTTGGTTTGCCATCAACCCTATTTGGAATATGAGTTACTCCATCAAAACCAACTAGTCCTGTTGTAAATACTCTGTCTTTATAACTATCTTTTGGTGGCACTAAACAATTTGTAGTCATTAAAATTGCCCCGCCAAACTCTTCAAATTCTTTTGTTTGTTTCCACCATGCACTACCAAAATTTCCTGCAAGGTGTTTATACTTTTTTAGCTTAGGATATGCATGTGCAGGAAGCATTTCTCCATGAGTGTAAATCATTATACCTGTTCCTTCAGTTTGTTTGAGTAATTCTTCAAGGTCAAGCAAATCGTGCCCACTAACTAAAATTGCAGGTGCATTATATGTTCCAGTATACACTTCGGTAATTTCAGGATGCCCGAAAGTTGAAGTATTTGCTTGATCAAGTAATGCCATAACTTCAACTGCATATTTTCCAGCTTCCAAAACAAGCGCTTGCAATTCATCTGCAGTAATATCCTTTCTTAATGTTTCTACAAGTCCCTTTTCAATGAAGTACAAAATCTCATCTTTAGTGTGTTTTAATATATAAGCATGATCTGCATATGCTGCTATACCTTTTAATCCATAGATTAAAAACTCTTTTAATGACCTTACATCCTCATTTTCTTCAGACAAAATACCAACTTGTTCCCCTTTTTTAAGATAAGCAACTTTTCCTCCATTTTCAAACCAAATAGCTGCTTCTGGAACTTCCTCATCAAATTTTTTTCCATATTTTTCTTCATATGTTTTTAAAAATTTCTCCCTAACTCTGTTTCTAAGCTCAATTGCCCTGTCAATAAATTTTGAAATTCTCTCTGCTGAAAAGTTCACATTAGTAATTGTTGCAAATAATGCTTCAGCAACAAATAGATTTGCTTCGTCATCTTTTATCCCTAAATCTTTAGCTTTAAGGCTCCAAAAAGAAAGCCCCTTAGTAACCCAAATTAACATATCTTGTAGTGTAGCGACTTCTGGTTTTTTGCCACATACACCAATTGTTGTACAACCTATACCCTTTGATGCTTCTGAACATTGAAAACAAAACATATCTTCCACCTCCATTTGCATTGTAGCGTTTTCAATTTAATTATACTAGACTAATTTACTAATGTCTGTAACATTAGTTACGGAAAAAGAAGTTTTTTAATTTTTTATCCGCTAAAAATAATAATGGTATAATAGTGGTATAGAAAATGGAGCAGAATATATGAGATGATAGTCAAAAAATTGCAACTACAATATACAGAATTATTTTTAATTACAAAACTTATTTTCCAAGAAGGTGTAAGGATATGATTCCTAAAATCATATCGTTAGTTATTTTCTTTTTGACATATTACTTAATTATTTTTGGAAAAGGTAACAAAGCAGTTATCGCCTTTAGCATGGGGCTTTTAATTTCCCTTGTTAAAGTTTCTGATACTTTGCGTGTATCTAATGTTGGAAGCTTTATAGATTTTAATACATTAGGCATTTTACTTGGAATGATGATAGTTGTTGGCATACTTAAAACGACTGGCTTATTTCAAGCAATAGCGATATATATAGTTAAAAAGTCAAACGGAAATATTGTGTATATATTTGTCTCTACATTATTAGCGGTTGCAATATTATCTAGTGTTTTAGATAACGTTACTACTTTATTGCTGTTTTCTCCAATTATCATATACATCTGTCAGGAAATTGAAATAAAACCAGAGACTTTTTTATTTCCAATGATCTTTGCAGCTAATATAGGTGGAACTGCTACTATGATAGGTGATCCACCAAATATCTTAGTAGGTAGCGCTTCTGGAACAAGTTTTTTAAAATTTCTACTTGTTATGATTGTTCCTTCATTAATTTCTCTTTTTCTAACAATTTTGTACTTTTTATACACTCATAAAGAACTCAAACTTGTAAAAAAAGATAAATTAAACAGAGTCATGGAATCAGATCCCAAAAAAGCCATAGTTGATTATAATTTATTAAAAAAAGGATTATTAATTTTTGTACTAGTTATAGTCGGATTTTTCATACATGAATACCTTGATTATGAGGCAGCTCTTATAGCCTTAACTGGTGGAGCAGTAATGTTAATGATATCAAAAAAAGACTTTGATGAAATTTCAAGTGAAATAGAATGGGATACACTTTTCTTCTTTGTTGGACTTTTTGCAATTGTAAAGGCTCTTGAAGATGTTCATGTTATTCAAGATATAACAAATTTAATATTTAATTTTACTTCACATCCCTATATTTTAATATTAATTGTACTTTGGGGAGCAGGTATATTAGCAGCTTTTATGGGAGCTGTACCTGTCGTAACTATTTTCATACCTATTGTAAAAGCACTAACCGGAACTTTTCCTAATAGTGATCTTCTATGGTGGGCCCTAGCTTTAGGGGCAAGCTTTGGTGGTAATGGTACTATTAGTGGTGCTGCATCAAATATGGTTATAGTTGGAATGATAGAAAACAATTTTAATAGAAAAATAAAATTTGCTAAATTTATGAAACTCGGTATGAAAATTGCAACATTAGGACTATTAGTATCATCACTTTATCTATATCTTTTGTTAAAATTATAAAATTACGACAAAAGGGGAGAGTTAATATAAAGGTTATAATATCGGGAATTGCGATGTCAGTAATTTTTGGACTTTCGTTTTTATTTACAAAAAATGCACTTGACTTTACAACTCCATATAACTTTTTATCAATAAGGTTTTTATTTGCATCTTTATCATTTTTAATATTATTCGCTTTAAAAATAATAAAGATTAAAAATGCTAAAAAATTATATAAATTACTTATCGTTGCGTTCTTTCAATCGATTCTATATTTTATTTTCGAAACGAATGGTTTAAAATTTGCTACTTCATCTGAAGCAGGAATTTTAATTGCTACAATACCAATTTTTATAACATTTTTATCACCGTTTATTTTGAAAGAAAAAGTTCCCAAAATAAATTACTTATTTGTATTTTTAAGCTTTTCTGGTGTACTACTAATAATGGGATTAAATGTTAATGAAGAATTTAAAGGAAAGATTTTAATCTTATTTGCAGTGCTTTCCGCTGTTTTTTACAATTTTGCTTCAAAATATTCTTCTAAAGAATTTACACCACAAGAAGTAACATTTGTTATGATGATAACTGGTTGGGTATTTTTCACAATTCTTGCTTTAATAAACAGAGAATTAGACTATAGTGTAATATCAAATAAAAACATTTTAAGTTCAGCTATATACCTGGGCATTTTTTCATCAACAATTGCATTTTTTTTAATTAATTATATGCTTTCAAAAGTCTCTCCTGTTCAATCATCAATATTTTCAAATTTAACTACTGTTGTCTCTGTTATCGCTGGATTTTTTATTAGAAACGAAAGAATAACTTTTAATCATATTATTGGAATGTCGCTAATTATATTAGGTGTTTGGGGAGTAAACTATTTTAAATATCGCAGCGAAAAATAAATATGTTCTCCAAGCACAATATTATATGACTTTTCAATTTCTTCTTCTAAATTATTCGAATAACCACAACCACGAATTTCTAAAACTTGGAAACCGTATTTTTCAAGATCTTTTATATCTTCTAATGTAAAGCATCTAGAATTAAAAACGCCGTATTGTGAACCAACAGTAGTTATATGATATTTTTCAAATATTTCCATTTCACGTCTACTTCCATATTTCTTCACTAACTTTCTCATATAGTAATAACTATCTACAGTCGCAAATAACAATCCATCTTTGTTAATAATATTAGAGAGTTTTTTCATAACTAAATCTAAGTCTTCAACATAACTTAGTACATCCCCCTGAATATTTAAAACATCAAATTTATCATAAGTATCAAAATTTTCTATAGTAGTATTGAAATATTTTACTTTATCTTTAAATTTTTCCTTTGCAAACTCTATCATTTTTGCAGATGGCTCAAGAGCATACACAGAAAAATCCTTATTTAAAAAATATTCAAGCCAATAACCTGTACCACTTCCAACATCAAGAACTTTAGCATTTTTCATATTTATAGTTTTATCCATATAGTGCTCTACAGCTTTTCGCAATGTTAACCATTTCTTGTTATTATACATTTCATCATACATATAAGCTATTCTGTCATAGTATTCATATGATTTCATCATACTATCTTATCCTTTTATATTGATCATAGTTTCGGACTATTTTATTATTTATCTTTAACACTCCAAAACTGCGACCTTTCATATATAATTTTAGTGTTCCACCAGAAACATGAAATTTTTCATCGGATAATAAATCAATAAACTCCGTTCCACTTAATATCCTTCCATCAGGAACATTTACTACCATTTCAATTTCTTTATCATTCTTATTTACATAAACAATAATATTATCTAAAACCATTTGAGATTTTCTCATAAATATTAACGGTTCATTTGATAAAAGCTCAAATCCACCATATCTTAGAGCCGGCTCTTTCTTTCTTAAATTAATCAATTTTTTATAGAATTCTCTTAGTTCATTATCCCATTTCTTTCTATCCCATTCCATTGTTTTTCTACATTCTGGATCATTCCCGCCATCAATACCTATTTCTGTTCCATAATAAACTACTGGAACACCAGGATATGTAAATTGCAATAAAATTGCAGCTTTTCTCTGAAATTTATCTCTTAAAACTGTAAAAAGTCTTTCGCTATCATGACTATCTAGCATATTCCAACATGCATGAATATTTTCAGTTTCGTTATATGTTTTTTCAAGATAAAATCCGCAATTTGGATTTTTATCATTTAAATATGAAATCACATTTTCTCTGAAATGATAGTTCATTATTCCATCAACCATACTCCAGTACGACGGATATGTCCATAGCTCACTTACAACATATTTTTCCGAAGAAAATTCTTTTACTTTCGCAGTTATAAATCTATTTATTTCAGGTCCTAAATCTTGCCCACAATCAAGGCGCCAACCATCAATACCAAGCTCTAAATATTTCCAAAGAATTTCTGAAATATAATCTTTAACAAATGTTTCCTCTAAAACAAGTTCTGGCAAACTTCTCGTTCCCCACCAGCCTCTGTAATGGTTCTCATAAAATACAAACATATTTCTATACTTTTTACTACCTTTTAGAGCTTTTCTAAACAAGACATGTTCTTTTCCAACATGATTGAAAACCCCATCAAGGATAAGCTTCATATCATTCTTATGTAAGTTATTTATTAAATTTTTTAATGCCTTTAAACCTCCAAATTGTGGATCAACTTTAAAATAATCCATCGTATCGTATTTATGATTTGACTGTGCCATAAATATCGGAGTTAAATAAATTGCATTTACCCCTAAATCTTTCAAATATTCTATTTTCTCAGAAATCCCCCATAAATCACCGCCATAAAATATTTTTACGTGAGAACCATCGTCTGATCTTTTTGGAGGAACTCCCCATTTTTCAATTTTACCTCCGCGTTTTTCGTACAAATGACGTTTATCCTCAACAGTTTTTCCTTTTCCTATAAAAAATCTATCTGGAAAAATTTGATAAATTACTGTATCATAAACCCAAGATGGTATTGGAAATAAATGCCTCATATTTAATACCTCCAAATTAAAAATTACATTAAAGAGTATAACATAGAAAAAAATTTTTTAAAGATTTAAGGAGGTAATTTCCATTGGAAAATAAAGCTGCTTTAATAACTGGTGGTGCAAGAAATATTGGAAAAAGCCTTACGATATGTTTTCTAAATAACGGCTACAAAGTGCTGTAATAGATTACAACAGAGAATTACTTGATAAATTATCGGAAAACAAAAATCTTTTAAAATTTTACAGTGATGTATCTAATAAAAAAAGGTTATAAAATTCATAAAATATACAGAAAAAAACTTTAAAAAATTAAATGTAATAATTAACAACACAGCAATCTTAAACTTTAAAAATTTTCTTGAAATTACATTGGAAAAATGGGAAAAGTAATTAAAGTAAACCTGACAGGGTATTTTCTAATTACAAAATACGGTGTACCCCTAATACTTAAAACCTCAGGAAAAGGTTCTATTATAAATATTACATAACAAGAGCTATTATGTCTGAAAAAGGTAATGAAGCATATAGCGCTTCAAAACCAGGAATCCTTGGAGTTACACTCGCGCTTTCAAATTCATTAGGCCCCAATACTAGAGTTAATGCAATTAATTCCAGGATGGATATTCCATGAAGGCGAGTAAATAAGTCAAAAAGAACATATGCAACACCTTGTTGGCAGAGCAGGTACATCAAATTATATTTTAGAACTTGCATTATTTCCTGCAGATAAAAAAAAAGGCGGGATTTATTACAGGGCAAAATATAGTTACTGATGGTGGAATGACTAAAAAAATGATATATATTTAAGGCCCCTTAGTTTAAGGGGCCTTAAACAAACTAAATTTTAAATTTCTTTATCACACTGTCCATCGAATTTACTACCTCTCCTAATTCCTCACTTAATGAGGCTATGTTTTGAACACCTTTTTCAAGACTATCAATCATCTGTTTACTTCTTTCAATTTCATTAACCTCTTCCATAAGAGTTCTTGTTGTGCTATCTACCGCGCTAGACATTTCTTCAGCAGCAGCACTTTGCTCTTGTGCAGATGCGGCAGTATTATTTATCATATTTGTAATATTAAATATTTCATTTTCAATGTTTTCTAACTGTACTTTAACATCTCTCGAAAAATCTGAGGCTTCTTTAATACTCTCAACTGTTTTTTTAGTATTAACGTTTACCTTTTCGGCATTATTCCTTATTCCTTCAAGAATTTTCCCTATATTTTCTGTTGCTGTTTTACTTTCTTCAGCAAGTTTCCTTATTTCATCAGCGACAACCGCAAATCCTTTTCCTGCTTCTCCTGCCCTTGCCGCCTCAATTGCTGCATTCAATGCAAGTAAATTTGTTTGCTCAGAAATTTGATTAATAGTTTCCAAAATTTCACTTATATTTGCAGCTGATATAGATAATTCAGATACCATATCTGCAGTGCTTAAAATTTCTGAATATCCTTTTTCGATTAATTCATATACTTTACCAACTGATTCAGTTCCTAATTGTACATTTTGGGATATTTCGTTTGATTTCTCTGAAAGATCCATGGAGGATTTTGAAACATTTTGAGCGCTTGCTGCAACTTCTTCAATACTTGAGTTGATTTCTTCAAGAGAAGCAGAGATATTTTGAGTTTCAGCTACGATTTTTTCAAATGTAGTTACAACATTCTGTGCAACTGTTTTTTGACTTTCTGAAAATTCTTGCAAATTTTTTGATGAAACTTCTATAGTATTTGAATTATTAATTAATTCATTAACAATTTTTCTCAATCCATCAATCATATTATTAAGCATTTGTGCAATTTTACCAATTTCATCTTTCCTTCTAATTTCCAACTTTTGAGTTAAATCCCCATTCGCAACATTTGAAGTTAGTTCAACAACCTTTTCAACATCTTTTTTTATCTTCTTTCCTATAAATAATACAATTACAAATATTACTATAATAATTATCACTGAAATTATAATATTTGGAATAATTATACTATTTAAAGACTTTTGAATATCATCAACATAAACACCTGCACCAATCATAAATTTATATGGTTCAAACCATCTTGCATAAGATATTTTTTCAACATTTTTATTAACAGATGGTTTATTCCAAACATAATTATATACAAAATCACCATTTTTTCTTGCACCATCAACCAAATCAATTAATACATATTTACCATTTGGATCTTTTATTTTATCTGATTTTTTACCTCCTAAAGTAGGATGAACAACACCTACATAGTTTTTATCAAATATAAATACATAATTGCTACCTTCAAATTTCATAGAACCTATGTACTTTTTAATCAATTTGATAGCTTCATCATGATTAACCCGCCCAGATTTTTCCATATTGTAAATACTTTCTACAATTCCGTAAGCGGTATCAACAACATTTTTTACTGCATCTACTTTTAAATTTGTTAGTTCATTCTTTGTAATCAAAAAATTAGTAATGAAAAAGGAAAAAGTCATTACTAAAACTGATACTAAAACAACAGTTAAAATTAGTTGAGTTAAGCTTCTAAAATTCATTCTAAAAACCTCCTTAATAAAGTAAGTTTTGTAATATTTAAAAAAATTTAATACTGATTACTATTATATCAAAAAACAATCATTTGAATTAACGCAAAGTTAACTTTTTTACAAACAGGTTACTATAATAAGTTAAACTTTAGATTAAAAAAGCAAAAATAATTATAAATTACCCTATATTAACTTAATTTATAAAAACTTCAATTAAAACTGTATTATTAATTAAACAAAATAAAACCAGCACCAAGTGCTGGTTTTAAAATATTATTTTTATTCAAATTTTGATTATATATTCTTTGACCAATAATTCGGTGGCTCTTTAGTAACAATTATGTCATGTGGATGGCTTTCTTTTACAGAGGCAGGTGTTATTTTTATAAATTGTGATTTTTCCTGAAGTTCTTTAATATTTGCAGCTCCAACATATCCCATACCTGATCTTAATCCGCCAATCAATTGATAGACAACATCTTTTACATTACCTTTAAAAGGAACCATTCCTTCTACACCTTCAGGTATAAATTTTTGATTTCCGCTTTGAAAATATCTATCCGCACTACCTCTGCTCATCGCTCCAAGAGACCCCATGCCTCTATATGATTTATACTTTCTTCCTTGATATAATATAGTCTCTCCCGGTGCTTCCTCGGTACCTGCAAATATACTTCCTAACATAACTGTTTCAGCACCTGCAGCTAATGCTTTTACAATATCACCAGAAAATCTAATGCCACCATCTGCTATAATTGGCACATTATATTTTCTAGCAACTTCTACACAATCCATTATTGCAGTAAGCTGTGGAACACCTATTCCCGCAACAATTCTTGTAGTACAAATTGAACCTGGGCCAATTCCAACCTTTACAGCGTCTGCACCATTTTTAATTAACTCTTCTGTTGCTTGAGCAGTTGCTACATTACCAGCAATCACCTGAAGCTCTGGAAATCCCCTCTTTACCATTTTCAAAGTTTCAATTACCTTTTTAGAATGGCCATGTGCAGTATCGATAACTATTACATCAACCCCGGCTTTTACTAATGCTTCAACTCTAATAAGTGTATCTTCACTTGTTCCAACTGCTGCACCAACTAATAATCTTCCTTTTGAATCTCTTGAAGCATTCGGATGTTCAACTACACTTTTAATGTCTTTTATAGTAATTAATCCTGCTAAGGTACCATCTTCATTAATAAGAGGAAGTTTTTCAATCTTATTTTCATGTAAAATATCTCTGGCCTCTTCTAGTGAAATTCCTTTTTTTGCAATTACTAATTTATCTTTTGGTGTCATTAATTCAAACACTTGTCTTTTTGGATTTCTTTCAAAACGTATATCTCTGTTTGTAATTAACCCCAAAAGTTTATTATTTTCATCTACAACAGGTAATCCTCCAATTTTATATTCTGCCATTATTTTATCAGCTTCTTCAACTGTTACGTTCGGTAATATAGTAACTGGATCATCTATTATTCCATTTTCTGTTCTTTTAACTATTTTAACTTGATGTGCTTGTTCTTCAATCGTCATATTCTTGTGTATTATACCAATTCCACCTTCTCTAGCTATTGCTTTTGCAAGTTCTGCCTCGGTTACAGTATCCATAGCCGCACTTAAAAGTGGTATTTTAAGCCTAATCCTTTTGGTTAGTCTAGTAGTTACATCTACTTGTGCTGGTAAAACTTCACTATAGCCTGGTACCAACAAAACATCATCAAATGTTAATGCTTCTCTCATAGATACACCCCCACTTTCAGTTATTATAATTAAAATTCTTCTAATGTTGCAACAAACGCTCTTGATAATGCATAAAGATAATCATTTGATAAGTTTTCTGCTATGTATGATTCTATTTCGTTCATATGTTGCCAAATCTTATCAAATGCCAAATTAAACATCTTGTTTACAGCATTTCTAGTCCAAATCTCCTCGGACCAATCTCCATCTTCAAAAATTTCAACCAAAATTTCTCCCACTTTTTCAGCAAAATTTTCCATGAAATAATTTGTATAAACTACTACGAGATCTCTATTAATCTCATATCTTTCTGAATCTAATTTTTCTAAAACTTCTTTTGTTTCTTTACTCAATTTTTCTTCATTGCCCCAAAATAAAGCATCTAATGATTCAAATTTAATTGATTCAATATCCCCAGAAAGTTCCTCTATTGTTTCTAACATTTCATCATCGTCTAATTGTTCAAACAAATAACTTTCATCATCTTCTTCATCAAAATCTTTATAATGACATTCCTCAACTATCTTATCTATATTTTCAAGCAGAAAATCTTTTATATCTTCATCACTCAAAACTTCATCATAGTTAAAATAAACTATTTCAGAATAAACTTCATTAAAGTTAATAATAAAATTACGTAAAAATCTTACATAATCATCATCCGACAAACTTTCTAAAAAATTCATAACACAATCTCCTGCATCACTTTCACAATCACTAAAATCTGCTTCTTCTAAACTTTCAATAATTTCATCCGGCGAATCATAAACAATATCTTCAATAGATGGAAATAAAGTCTCTTTTTGAGGCAAAACTCCAAAACTAATTCCTTTAATATCATCTTTTTCTGTCAATTCTAAATAATCACTCATTCTCTCATCGTTTGTAACATCATTAACTCTATAAATAGGCATTTTTACACCTCCAAAAAAGTGAAATGAAATTTATCTTCTTAAAATTATTTGGTAAAGATAATAAAAATACGTACTAAGAAATACTATTGCTTCAAATCTAAATATTCTTTTTCTAAAAATTGAAAAAACAAACAATAATACAGCCATTAAATTCATAACTATAAGATCAATTGTAAAATTATTAACATCAACAACTAAATTTCCAAACAATGAGCTAACACCTAGTATCAGTAAAATATTAAAAACATTACTTCCAACTATATTTCCAACTAAAATATCACTTTCACCTTTTACTGTTGAAATAATACTAACAACAATTTCTGGCAATGATGTTCCAATAGCAACTATAGTTAAACCCACAAAAGTTTCACTAAGATTAAAAAATTCAGCAATTTTTACAACGTTTTTAATAGTCATTTCACCGCCAACAGAAACTCCAACTACTCCTAAAACACTTAAAAATATAGAAAGCCATGTACTCTTAACTTCTTTTACCTCTTCTTCAAATTCTTCTTTAACAATTTCTTTTGCACTAGTTATAAGATAGTATATATAGATAATCATCAATAATAAAAACACTATTCCATAGTTCCAAACTAAATTGTAATCTTTCAAAAATAGCGCAGTGAAAGTAAAAGTTGAAATAAGCATAAAGGGCATTTCAGCACGTATGGTTTGATCTTTTATAGGAATTGAAACAAATAAAGCTGACAAGGCAAGAGCAAGCGAAATATTAGCAATATTACTTCCAACTACATTTGAAATTGAAACGCTGGAATAACCTTTAAAAACTGCAACTAACGAAGCGACAAGTTCTGGCAATGATGTTCCAAAAGCAACTACTGAAAGACCAACAACCATTTTTGAAACACCCAAATTTAAAGCTACAGATACCGCTCCATCTACAAGCCAATCTGCTCCTTTTATTAGCAAAATAATACCAATAATAAGTCCTAAAAAAGCCCAAAACATATTTTTTTAACACCTCACATTAAAAATATCTAAATTCAACGTACGCTATAGAAACTATTAAAGAAATTAAAGATGGTATTATGGAAAATTTCATATACTCTTTAAAAGAAACAGATCTTTTTGAATATTTTAATAGCATGGTAATAGCCACAATATTTGCAGATGCACCAATTTGTGTAAGATTTCCTCCAAAACATACACCAAGAGATAAAGCCCACCAATAAGGATTTAGATTAACAAAAGTAGAGTTAATTGAAGGAAGCATCTTAATTACAGGAATCATTGTCGCAGTAAATGGAATATTATCAAAAAATCCACTAACTAAAAATGACATAATAATCAAAAACATTCCAAATAATTTTGGGGTACTTCCAAAATTTTTGCTTAAAATCATTGCTAAATTTTTTAAAATTCCAGTATCTTCAAGTGCACCTGTTATAATAAACAAACCTATAAAGAAAAATATAGTTCCCCATTCAATTTCACCAAAATGTTTTTCAACATTTTTTGGGTCAATAACCAAAATCGATAAAAAACCCATTCCAAATGCTATGACTGAACTATGCACTCCTATTTTTTCTTGGACTGTAAATAAAATTATTACACTTATCAACAAAACTGTAGATTTAATTAAATTACTTTTTGTAATTTCAATAGCAGAAAATTCAAAACTTATATTTTTTTTCAAATATTTTTTATTTTTTAATACAAAATATAAAATAATAATTCCCCAAGTTATTAATGTAGCTGGAGAAGTATTCAATATAAAATCATTAAAAGTAAGCCTTGCTGCATTACCAATTAAAATATTCGGGGGATCACCTATTAAAGTTGCTGTACCTCCAATATTGGAACTAAAAACCTCTGAAAGAACAAAAAAGGTTGGATCAATACCCGCGGCATCCGCAACCGCAAGTGTTATTGGGATAAAGATCATTATTGTGGTTACATTATCTACAAAGGCAGAAAAAAACGCTACAAAAAAGTTTAAAAGAATAAAAATAGATAAAAATGAATTTTTAGAAAAATGAATTAATTTAAATGCTACATATTCAAAAAAACCAGTACTTTTTACAGCAGATACAAGGAGCATCATCCCAACCAATAAAAAAATTGTATCAAAATCAACATAATTTTTAAATAAATAATCAGGATCTTCAAATACTCCAAAAAAAGTTAAGATAAAAGCACCTAAAACTACAGAAATTGACCTATGAACTTTTTCAGAAATTATTAGATAATATACAACAACAAAAATAAATAAAGAGATAATTGCGTCTATAGTCAAGGTATTACCTCCCAATGTTGTCTATTAAAAAAAACAGGGCTTTTAAGCCCCGTTGGAGCGGGCGACGGGACTCGAACCCGCGGCCCTCAGCTTGGGAAGCTGATGCTCTACCACCTGAGCTACACCCGCTCAATTACATTTTTATTATATCAAATACCATTTATATTTTCAAGTTTTATAACTTTATCATACCCTGGAATCCCATAAATGCTAAAGACAACAAAGATGCTGTAATCAACGCAATTGGAAGTCCTTCAAATGGTTTTGGTAAATTATATAATTCCAATTTTTCACGAATTGCACTAAATATTATTAATGCTAAAAGAAAACCAAGACCTGCACCAAGAGAATTAAAAATTGTTTCTAAAAGATTGTAATTATTCATACTATTTATAAGAGCAACACCCAATATTATACAATTTGTAGTAATAAGTGGAAGAAATATTCCAAGTGCATCATACAAGTTTGGATTATTTTTCTTTAAAAACAATTCAACAAATTGAACAAATGATGCAATAACCAAAATAAATGCAATTGTTCTTAAAAATTCAAGGCCAAGTGATATTAAAAGTCTATCAACAAACCAAGAAATTGTAGAGGACATTACAAGAACAAATGTTGCTGCAAGACCCATTCCAACGGCTGTATCCATTTTTTTAGATACACCTAAAAACGGACAAATACCTAAAAACCTAATAAAAACATAATTGTTAACAAGCATTGCTGATAATAATATCAAAAAAATCTTCATTTAGTGTTCCCCCTTTCTTTTTTCTTCATACCTATATACGCAAATAGTGCGGCAAGTAAACCTAATGTCAAATAAGCACCAGGGGGAAGAATCATGATAAACACATTAAATGCTTTACCCCAAATTTTTACATCAAATAATGTACCACTTCCAAGCAATTCTCTAATTGCACCTAAAAGAGTTAAACTTGCTGTAAAGCCAAGTCCCATTCCAAGACCATCTAACATTGAATACCAAACATTATTTTTTGATGCAAATGACTCTGCTCTACCCATAATTACACAGTTAACAACAATAAGAGGGATAAATAATCCTAATGTTTTCCAAAGATCGTATACATAGGCATGCATCAAAAGATCAACAATTGTAACAAAAGATGCAATTATAGTTATAAATATTGGAATTCTTATTTTTTCAGGAACTGCTTTTCTTAAAAGAGAAACAACTATGTTTGACATAACTAAAACAGCAGTAGCAGCAAGCCCCATTCCAAGACCATTCTTCGCGCTTGTAGTAGTTGCAAGTGTTGGACACATTCCTAATGCTTGAACATAAGTAGGATTTTCTACAATAAAACCTTTACTGAATTCTTTCCATGATCTGCTCGCCATTGATTATTGCACCTCCTTTTGCAAATATTTAAACATTGTATCAATAGTTGATGCAACTGCTCGAGGTGTAATAGTTGCTCCTGTCATTACATCACTTATTTTTACAACTCCAATTTTTTTTGCTTCTTCAGGTGAAAGATTAGATTTCCCAGCATCTTTGTCAACTTTTACTCCATTTTTTAAACCTTCATATGGGATAGGATAAAACCTCTTTTGAGATGTCTCTTCAGCTATCTTTGCTCCAAGTCCAGGTGTTTCTTGTGAATATTCAATAACCCTTATTGATAAAAGATCAATTTTTTTATTATTTACTAAAAAGGATGCTATTGTAACAACTTTTCCACCATAGCCAATACCATACCCCTTTAAAACGTAAACCTTTCCTCTTTCAGTATGAAAATTTAAAACAGGGGTCAAAACAGCACTAGTTCCTTTTTTAAATATTTCTTTTTCTTCCTCTTTTGAACCTTCTAAAACGGCTTCTTTTATTACTTTCTCTTTTACTAATAAATTCCCATTTTCTGTAAGAACAAACTTAACCGCATCAATAGTATTTTTCAATTCAGCTTCTTTTATTGCAGCTTGGGTTGAAGTATAAATAAATCCTAAAATCAAACCTGCAACTAAAGTATATACCATCAAAATTAGACCTGTTTTTATCATATCTTTCATGATTTCACCTCACCAAAAATGCGGGGTTGTGTGTATCTATCAATAAGTGGAACAAATGCATTCATTAAAAGAATTGATAATGAAACACCTTCTGGATAACCCGCAAAATACCTTATTAGTAAAGTCATAACTCCTGCACCAATACCAAAGATAGCTTGACCTTTTATTGTCATAGGACTTGTAACCATATCAGTTGCCATAAACAGTGCACCTAACATCAAACCACCACTGAGAATATGGAATAAAGGTGTACCAAATGTTGGGTTTGCAAAATAGAAAAACGATGACATAACAAAAACAGTTCCTATATAAGAAATTGGAATCATTAATTTTATTCTTTTTCTAGCAACAAGATATGCAAAACCTATTAGTAACAATAAAACACTCGTTTCACCTATGGATCCTGCTCTATTTCCTATAAACAAATCCCAATAGCTTACATTTACACTTCCTGTTTCTTTTAAAACGGCAAGTGGTGTAGCAGTTGTTTGAACATCAACCCATTTAGAAAAAGAAAGTGTAGGTTTATACCATGTCGTCATTTGAACTGGAAATGAAACTAACAAAAATGCCCTCCCAGCAAGTGCAGGGTTAAATATGTTCATTCCAAGTCCACCAAAAGCATGTTTTGCAACACCTAACGCAAAAACTAATCCAAGTAAAAATACCCACCATGATGTTGCAGGACTAACATTCATAGCAAGAAGTATTCCTGTTACCGCAGCACTCCCATTTGGCACAAAATTTTTATCTTTTCTAAGTATCTTCATAATAAATAATTCAAATAATTCACCGACAACTGCACCTAAAATAGCAAGAAAAAATGCATAAAAACCAAAAAAATACCATGCGCCTATTAAAGCAGGTAGTAAAGCTATAATAACATCTAACATTACCCTTGAAGTTGTATCATTTGATCTTAAATGTGGAGCATTTCCTGTAATCAACTTCATCATTTCTTCCCTCCCCTCAGGGCCCTATACACTTTTTTAGCAAGTTTAATAGTCTTAACATGCTCAATTTTAGCAGGACAAATATACGTACACGAACCACATTCTATACAATCCATCAATCCTATACTTGCTGCTTCATCATATCTTTTTTTCTTTCCAAGCAAGTCTAATAAGTATGGCTGGAGTCCCATTGGACATACATTTACACAATAAGAACATCTAATACAAAAGGTGCTTTTCTGTTCATGTGGAACAATACTTGTAATTCCATTATTCCCCTTTACTATTGGAGTTTCTATATTGTTAATAGGTATTCCCATCATTGGTCCGCCCATTAAAATCTTTATTTCTTCAAGTCCTTCTTTAAAACCTTCGCCTAAATTATCCACAATCCATGAAATAGGAGTACCAACTCTTACCCACCAATTTCCTGGTTTTTTAATTGCTTCCCCAGTTAAGGTTAAGCCTCTTTCTATAAGAGGTTTACCATCAATTACTGCTTCCTTAATTGCATACATAGTACTTACATTTTGAACTACGACTCCAACATCCATTGGAAGGCCACCACGTGGAACACTTCTTTTTGTAACAGCATAAATTAATTGTTTTTCAGCACCTTGAGGATATTTTGTTTTTAATGGAACAACAGTAACTTTTCCTCTCCATTTATCATTTAAAAGGTTAATTGCATCAATTTTATTATCCTCAATTCCTATATATACATTTTCAACATTTAAAATTTTCTTTACAATTTCAATACCTAACAAAATCTCTTCATGTTTTTCTAACATCATTCTGTGATCAATTGTCAAGTATGGTTCACATTCTGCACCATTTATAATTAATGTATCAATTTTTTTATCTTTTGGAGGATTTAATTTTATATGTGTTGGGAACATTGCACCGCCAAGTCCTACAATACCTGCTTTTTGAATGATATCAAGAAGCTCTTCTTTTGAAAATTTCTCAAAATCACCATGAGGAAGAAGTTCCCAATCATCTTCGGATTCTCTTTCAATAATAACTGCGTCAACTGCTTTTCCAAAAATTATATTACTTATCTTTTTAACCTCAACAACTTTCCCAGTTACTGGTGAATGAACATATGCAGAAACGAACCCGGAAGGTTCACCAATAACTTGACCAGTTTTAACTTTATCTCCAACTTGCACTACAGGTTTTGCAGGAGCACCCGCATGCTGTTGCATAAATACTACAACCTTTTCTGGTAAAGGAGCTTTTTTAATTGGAATATCTTTACTCAATGACTTATTTTCGGGGGGATGTACTCCTCCCAAAAAGCTCGATAGCTTCAAGACACCACACCTCCCAAAAAATTAAAATTCACCATCCAATTTTACATTATAACATACTATTTCGAACTTTTCACAACCTTAAAGAATATGTTATAATAAAGAAGAAATTAATTAAGAGGTGATTAATATGGATTATCTATTAAAATTACTAAATGGTAATTTTGTTGATCAAGTTACAAGACTTCCAAATGAATCTTTTTTTAATACTGTATACTCCATGCTGAGTAATTCGAGTTCAACTTTTTTTGTAATAACACTGGACCTTGATTTTGATTCACTTGCAGAGGATGAAATAAATTTTGTGATTGCAAGAGCTGCATCTGTTATCAAACATAGTGTAAGGATTCCAAAAGATTTTGTATGCAGGAGCGGCCAAAAAAGATTCTCAATAATTTTACATGGAATTAATGAAATAACCGCCAAACAAATTGCAAATCGAATAAAAGAATCATTAGACTATTTGCTTTTAAATTATAAAGATAAAAACATAAAAATTGATACAAAAATAAAAATAGAAAAATTGGGAGGTGCAATTGGTGAATAATGAAATTGGTACAAGGTATGATCCAGCAAATATTGAAACAAAATGGTACAAATTTTGGCTAGAAAAAGGATATTTTACTCCTAAAAAAGACGGGCCAAAATATTCGATCGTTATTCCTCCTCCTAACATTACTGGAAAAATACACATGGGTCATGCTTTAAACATAACCCTTCAAGATATCCTAGTAAGATTTAAAAGAATGAATGGATTTAAAACTTTATGGGTACCAGGAGAAGATCATGCAGGAATTGCAACTCAAACAGCTGTAGAAAAAGCTATTGAAAAAGAAGGTAAAAAAAGAGAAGAACTTGGAAGAGAAAAATTTTTGGAAATTGTTTGGGATTGGGCTAACACATATCGTAATACTATTAAGAATCAAATAATGGCTATTGGTGCTTCAGTTGACTGGACAAGAGAACGTTTCACTTTAGATGAGGGACTTTCAAAAGCTGTAAAAAAAGTTTTTGTTTCTCTTTATAAAAAAGGACTAATTTATAAAGGCAAATATATAGTAAATTGGTGTCCTAGATGTAAAACTGTTCTTTCCGATGAAGAAGTCGAATATGAAGAACACGATGGCAAATTATATTACATAAAATATCATTTTGCTGATGGTAATGGCGAAATAATAATCGCAACAACACGTCCTGAAACCATGCTAGGAGACACTGCTATTGCTGTTTCGCCTTCGGATGAAAGATATAAAGAACTTATTGGAAAAGAAGTTATTGTTCCACTTGTTGGAAGGAAAATAAAGATAATAGCTGATATGCATGCAGATCCTGAATTTGGAACTGGTGCATTAAAAGTAACACCTGCACATGATCCTAATGACTACTTAATTGGTCAAAGACATAATCTTGAATTTATTAATATTTTCAACGATGATATGACAATTAATGAAAATGGAGGAAAATATAAAGGTCTTGATAGGTATCAAGCAAGAGAAAAAATAGTAGAAGATTTGAAAAAAGAAGGTTATTTAGTAAAAATTGAAGATATTAAACATTCTGTTGGTCATTGCTATAGATGCAATACAGTTATAGAACCTATGCTAATGGATCAATGGTTTGTTAAAATGAAGCCTCTTGCTGAAAAAGCTATTGAAGCTGTTGAAAAAGGAGAAGTAAAGTTTTATCCTGATAGATGGAAAAAAGTATATTTAAATTGGATGTACGAAATCAGAGATTGGTGTATTAGTAGACAACTTTGGTGGGGACATAGAATCCCAATTTGGTATTGCCAAGATTGCGGTCACATTAACGTTTCTGAAGAAGAAGTTAAAAAATGTGAAAAATGTGGTAGTACTAATCTAAAGCAAGAAGAAGATGTTCTAGATACTTGGTTTTCATCTGCACTTTGGCCCTTTAGTACACTTGGCTGGCCTGAAAATACATCCGATTTGAAAGAATTCTATCCAACAGATGTATTAGTCACAGGTTTTGATATAATCTTCTTCTGGGTTGCAAGAATGGTCATGATGGGCTATGAATTTATGGGCGAAAAGCCTTTTAGCGATGTTTACATCCATCAACTTGTGAGAGACAAATTCGGAAGAAAAATGAGTAAATCCTTGGGAAATGGTATAGATCCATTAGAGGTTATTCAAGAATATGGTGCAGATCCAATGAGGTTTACTTTAGCTCTACTTGCTGCCCAAGGAAGGGACATTAAACTTGATATTAAGAATATAGATACTAGTAAAAAATTTGCTAATAAAATCTGGAACGCAACAAGATTTATAATAATGAATTTGGAAGATTATAAAGAAGTTCCTCTTGAAAATCTTAATTTATCTGATAAATGGATCCTTTCAAGACTACAAAAAACTATAAATAACGTAACTAATGCAATTGAACAATATGAATTTAACCTTGCAGCAAGAGAGATATACAATTTCTTCTGGGATGAATTCTGTGACTGGTATATTGAAGTATCAAAACCAAGACTAAAAACTGAGGAAAAGCATCTTGTTCAAAACGTCTTAGTTGCCGTTCTAGACAATAGCTTAAAACTATTACATCCATTTATGCCATTTATAACTGAAGAATTATGGCAAAAACTTCCAACATCGAGAGAGTCAATTACGGTATCTGAATGGCCAAAAGTTAATGATGAATTAATAGACAATAGTAGTGAAGAACGCTTTTCATTATTAATGAATATCATAAAAGGTATTAGAAATGTGAAAGCGGAAATAAACATTCCTCAAAGTCAAAAAGTAAACATTACTTCTAATCATGACTTTACAGAAGAAGAAAAGTTATATATAAGAACTCTTGGAAATGTAGAAAACATAAAAATCAGTAATCAAAAGCCTGAAAAATCAGCAAATGCATTTGTAAATAATGAATTAGAAGTTTACGTCGAACTTGGTAATTTAATAGATATTGAAACTGAAATAAATAGACTTAACAAAAAAATTAAAAAACTTGAAAAAGATGCACAAAAATTTAGAAATAAACTTAATAACAAGAAATTTTTGGAAGGTGCTCCTGAAGAAATTGTGGAAGAGGCAAAAGAAAAGTTAACAAACATAGAAGAACAAGTCAAAAAAATTAAAAATATAATTACATCACTAAAATAAGAAGTGATAATATGGAGTATTTAGACGCCTTAAAATACTTATACTTTAAACGACCTTATGGAAAAATTAAAATAGGACTTTATAGAATAGAAGAATTATTAAAAAGACTCAATGATCCAGAGAAAAATTATAAATGTTTTCATATTACTGGATCAAATGGAAAAGGAAGTACTACAACATTTCTACATTATTTAGCAAAAAATCATGGGCATAAAGTGGGGGGATATCTATCTCCCCACTTATCTTCAATTCTTGAAAGATTTCCGATTAATGGAAAATACATATCAAAGGAGCGCTTTTTAAATGCCTTTAAGCTAGTTAAGAAACAGTCCGAAGAAATGGATAAAAAAGGTAAAGAATTTTCTCCAAGCTTTTTTGAATTTGCAACCGCTCTTGCATTTGAAATAGATAAAGAAGAAAACGTAGAAATTTCAACCATTGAAGTTGGTCTTGGAGGAAGATTCGACGCAACTAATGTAATTATTCCCGAAGTCTCAATAATTACTACGGTAAGTCTTGAGCATACAAAAATTCTTGGAAACTCTCTTGAAAAAATTGCGTATGAAAAAGCTGGAATTATAAAAGAAAATAGACCAGTAGTAATTGGTAATATTCCAAAAGAAGCTAAAAAGGTTATATACGGTATTGCTTCAGATAAGAATGCAAAAGTATATGAACTTGGAAAAAACTTCGATTATGAAGTTGTAAAATATCAATTTGGAAAAAATATAATAAACTATTACGGTGATACTACTATTAAAGGATTTGAGGTAAATTTAAATGGGACACATCAACCTATAAATGCAGCAATTGCTTTAAAAGCATACGAATTGTTTGAAAAAATTGATGTAAATAATACATTTGCAGCATTTAAAGAAGCATTTATACCTGGGAGATTTGAAATGTTCAATGGATTTCTTCTTGATGGCTCTCACAATCCACAAGCTGCTGAAAAATTTTTGGAAAATTTGAATATATATTTCAAAAACGCTAGTAAAATAGCATTATTTGGAATTTTAGATGATAAAGATAAAATTTCTGTTATCTCAAAACTTATTCCTGAATTTGAACATGTTATAGTTACTTGCCCTCCATCACATAGAGCTATAAATTGTTTAGAAACATATAATTTGGTCAAAGACTTTTCAAAATCTTGTGAATTTATAGATGATCCACTACAAGCAATTGAAAAACTTAAAGAAATGAAAGCTGATTTAAAAGTTGTTACTGGTTCATTTTATCTTGTTGGTTTCATAAGAAGCTATTTAGAAAATGGTTACATAGATGAAGAGTTGGAATTAATGAGGAGGTGATAATTTGGAAATTTTAGAATTAATTTGGAAAAAAATTTTAGAAAAAGAAGCAATTGAACCAGTTATTTTGGATATGTCAAATACTAATGTCCCCACAGATTACTTTATAATCCTTACTGCTAATAGCAATACTCATATGAATAGTTTAAGAGAAACAATTTTAGACTTATTATCTGAAATTGGAAAACAAATAATTTACTATGACAAAGAGGATAATCATGAATGGCTTATAATTGATGCATCTGACATTGTTATACATATTTTTACAAAAGAAGCAAGAGAATTTTATGACCTTGAAGGTTTATGGATAGATGCTAAAAAAATAAAGGGTGAAAAATAATGATTTTAAGAAATGCATATGTTTTAAGAAATTGGAATTCCAGCATTGAGAAAGTTGACATAAAAATTGATAACGGAAAAATAATGAAAATTGATAAAAATTTAAAAGATAATGAGGATGAAGAATTTGATCTAGATAATAAATTAATAATTCCAGGCCTAATAAACACACATACTCATGCAGCAATGTCTATTTTAAGAGGTATTGCAGAAGATTTACCTTTTAACCAATGGCTTTTTAAAAATATAATACCACTTGAAGAAAAATTAAACGAAGATATAGTTTATTTTGCATCGATGCTTTCGATGATGGAAATGTCTAAAAACGGTATCGTAGCTTTTTGTGATATGTATATGTTTGAAAATTCTGTTGCACAAGCTGTAAAAGATTTTGGAATGAAAGCACTTTTAACTAGAGGCCTTGTCTCAGAAGAAGACAAAATTGAAAAAAGCAGACTTAAAGAAGCACTTTCACTTTTTGAAAAGTGGCATGGTATTGATAATAGAATTTTCGTAGGGCTTGGTCCACATGCCCCTTATACTTGTTCTTTTGAAGCTTTAAAGGAAATTGGTAAACTCTCCAGAAAATTAAAAATTCCTGTTACAATGCATTTATTTGAAAATAAATGGGAGAAAGAGCAATTTTCACTTTCACAAATTCTTTCTTCTGGAATTGCTGATTATCATTTTCTTGCCGTTCACTGTGTTCATCTTGATGATAATGACATTAAAATGCTAAAAGATTTTAATGTATTTATTTCTCACAATCCTACCAGTAATTTAAAATTAGGAAATGGTATAGCACCTATTCAAAAAATGATCGAAAATGGCTTGACTGTAGCTCTTGGAACAGATGGACCTGCTAGTAACAATTCTCTTGACATACTATTTGAAGCTAGAATTGCTTCTCTATTACAAAAAAAGGACAATCCTCAAAATCTTGACATTAATCAAATGCTTAAAATGCTAACGATAAACGGTTATAGATCGTTAAATATAGAAGGTGGAGAAATAAAAGAAGGTTTCCCAGCTGATCTAACAATAATTAATTTGAAAAATCCAAGTTTCTATCCTATCGAAAATATGAAAAAACATATAATTCATTCAAAAGTTGATGTATTTGCTACGATGGTAAATGGAAAATTTACATATTATAATGGTACATTCCCAACTATTGATGAAAAGGAGGTATATAGAAAATTTTCGACTTTTTACAGGAAGGTTATAGGTACAGAAAACTAAGTGTTGAACTAAAGAAAAAATATGGTGAAAAAGTATATAGGTTACCAATAAATGTAGGGTTTAGCTGTCCAAACCGTGAAAATGGATTACCTGGTTGCTTGTTTTGTGATGAAACGGGTAGCGGTTTTACCACTTTTGGTGAGTTTGATATAAAAACTCAAATAAGAAAAATGAAGGAAAGATACATAAAAAAGGGTGCCAAAAAATTTATAGCATATTTTCAAAATTATTCAAACACTTACGCACCAATTGAAAAACTTAAAAAAGTTTATTTTAGCGCAATAGATGAAGATATAGTTCAAATTTCTATTTCCACTAGACCTGATTGTATTTCAGACGAAATTTTGGATTTACTAGAAGAATTAAGAGAAAAGATTGACGTATCAATAGAAATGGGACTTCAAACTTCAAATTATCATACTCTTGTAAAAATGAATCGTGGTCACACATTAGCTGAATACATTTATGCTGCAAAAAAAATTAAAGAAAGAAGTTTTGAACTTATTTCGCATGTGATCTTAAACTTTCCAACGGATGATATGCTTGATGTAATTGAAACAGCAAAAATTCTATCAGTTCTAGATATAGATGGTGTTAAAATACATTCACTATACGTTGTCGAAAACACAATTTTAGGAAAACTTTTTAAAGAAAATAAAATTCAAATTGGAACACTTGACAGCTATATTGAAAGAGTCATACAATTTTTAGAATTTCTCTCCCCAAAAATAACTATTCATCGATTGGTAGCAGATCCTCCAAATAATGGAACTATCTTTGGTAATTGGGGAATTCCAAAAATACAGATTATTAATATGATTGAAAAAAGATTAAAAGAAAAAGATACATATCAAGGAAAATACTTTTTTAAATGGTTTGAGCCAAAAACAAACAAATTTAGCGAAAGGAGTTAAAAATATGAAAAAGGTTATTCTTTCGATAATATTATTTATCTTTTCTATTTTTTCATATGCAAATGTAATAACCTCTACTAATACAGATATTGATAATGATGGGATACTTGAAAATATAACCTTAGAAGGTAATAAATTAAGTGAAATTTATTATGACACTTTTGTTCTGAAAATTAAAAATGAAAAGTTAGAAAAGAACATAAAATTGGATTTTGGAGGCTATTCACCAAAAATGGTAATTTATGATTTTGATGGTGACAGCATTAAAGATATCCTAATCATTAGCGATAGTGGTGGTAGTGGTAACTATAGTGAATATTTTATTTACTCCTTAAAGAAAGGGATTTTATTAAGTAATGATTTAAAACTAGACCTTAAAGCAAAGTTTTTTGATGGATTTAAAGCGCTAATAACATATAAAGACAAATATACTTTTTTAGATTTAAGTGAAAAAAAGGAACAATATATAAATGAAAAAATTTACAACAAATTTGGTCAATTTATTGGTGAAAACAAAGATTTATTCATTGGAGGAATATCAAATCTAGAAGCTTTTGACTTTGGAAAAGATGATATTTATGAATTGAAAGGAATTATCACTTTATCAGGTATATCTCATGCTGATAGAATTGGCTACATTCACTTTGTATACTCTATTAAAGAAGACAAATTTATATGGTTAGAAGTTTCTAAATTACTATATGAAGGTTTTTGAGAAATTATGATTCATAGGTGGAATGTTTCTCCAAAAGAAGCTATATCAATTCAAAAGTCTCTAAAAGATAAATTAATTTTCAAGCCCTTCAATAAAACTCCTACATATGTAGCTGGAGTTGATTTGTCTTACATTGATAATAAATCATTGGCTGTTATAGTAGTTATAGATAGCAAATTTAATGTTGTAGAAATCACTTATCACATTGACGAAATTAAATATCCATACATTCCAGGACTTCTTGCATTTAGGGAAGGCCCTGTGTTTTTAAAAGCATGGCAAAAAATTAAAACAAATGTAAATCTTGTTATGTTTGACGGTCATGGAATTGCACACCCTAGAAAGCTTGGAATTGCATCTCATATGGGATTATGGATCAAAAAGCCAACAATTGGTATAGCAAAAAAGAAATTAGTTGGAACGTATGATGAACCTTCGAATACTAAATTTTCATTTTCTTATCTTTGGCACAATGGAGAAAAAATCGGAATTGTTTTAAAAAGCAGAGAAAATACAAAACCAATTTTTATTTCTCCTGGACATTTAATAGATCTTGATAGCTCGCTAAACATAGTAAAAAAATACATAACTAAATATAAACTTCCAGAACCAACGCGTCTTGCACATATTTATACACAAAAACTTAAAAACGAAATTATTGAGAAAGAATAACTACAAAATCTACTGATAAATCTGGATAATTTCTATTTTTTGTTAATGTGTCAATTAAATTCAAATAATTCTCAAGCTCTTCTTTTGCAAGCAAAATTTTAAAATTTCTCTTTGGATGCACCATCTTAACAATTTTTTCTATTTCTTCTACACTTACTTCTTCATTTACAATATAAACTGTATCTGATGAAAAGTTTTTATTTTGCATAAAATAAATATCCTCTGGTATATATCCAGCCGCCTTCCACATATAATGTAAGTTTACGTTATATGTCCTATTTTGATTTTTTGTATTGTTAACTATATAAAATCTATAGCGTTCTTCTACATTATTTAAGCTTTTTGAAGAAAAAAATTCTTTTAATTTGCTTAAATCCCCAGGATAAATATTTCCATTAACGTCATATTTTATAGGAAAAGAATAGCTTTTTATTGAAAATCCATCTTTAAACTTTGTAGCTAAAAACACCAGTTCTGACGTTTTTATATTTGTATCCATAGATTCATAGACCTCTTTAAAAACTTTTGCAAGTGTAAAAACATCTTTTTTCAAGGCCGCTTTTATTAATTGGTTAATAATATACTTTTCTCGTTCAATTCTTCCGATATCCCCTAATGAATCCTTCCTAAATCTCATATAAGCCAATAACTGCTCCCCATATAAATAATGTATTCCTGGATCAAAATCAATAATAAGATTCTGAGAATAGTCAGTATATTTCATTGGCTTATCTACATAAACCTCAACAGGACCAATTCTATCACCTACTAGCCTTACAACGTCATAATCAACAATTGCATATTTATCAATCTTTTTACCAACAAAATTTTCAACCAATTCTTTTAAATAATCTAATCCTTCTTTTTGATAAATTGAATTTATCTTTGAATTATTTATTATTAAATCTCTTGGTATATTTGTAATTTTAATCTCTCTATTTTTCACATTAATGTTTAAAAACATTATTACATCAGTTCTTCGCGTATTCTGTATATCTTTATCAAGACCTAAAACCAAAAAATTAGTCTCCTCATTAAGAGGAGAGTAAATTACTGACAATAAAATATTTATCCAGGGTAAAAAAACAATACTCAATGAAAATAATGTTACAAAAATTGCGATTAATAATAAAATTACATTTCTTTTCATAATTCTATTCTAAATAACCAATATATGGAATATTTCTATACTTTTCATCAAAATCCAAACCATATCCTACTACAAATTTGTCTTCAATTTCAAAACCTACAAATTCTGCATCAACAATTGGATTTTTTGAAGTTTTTTTCAACAAAGTTGCAACCTTTAAATCAGCTGGATTATATCTTTTTAAATATCCTAGAATGTACGACAAAGTTTGACCCGTATCTAATATATCTTCAACAACCAAAACATGCCTTCCTTCAATAGGTTCATCAATCCAGCTTTTTACTCTAATTCTACCAGTAGATTCCATACCACTGTAACTTGAAACATGAATAAATGAATATTCAACATTTAAATCAATATTTTCAACAAGATCCGTAAAAAAATGAATAGCACCTTTTAAAACACATACAGCATGAATTGTATCTGTTTTTTCTTTGTAATACTCAGTAATTTCTTTACCAAGAGATTTTATACGTTCCTGAAGCTTTTGTTCACTTATTAATACATTCAAATTCAATTCCATCCCTCCTCTTCAATTATACCTGAAACTATAACTGAATCATCAAAATCGTATATTACTGCTATCTGTCCAGGTGTAATAGCAAAAATTGGCTCTTGCGTTTCAATATATAACCTTTCATTTTCAAAATGAACTTTACACCTAACTTCTTTGAATTTTTTTCTTACTTTAACATATCCTTCAAAATCTTTGGATACATTCTGTAAAAAATTTGGTTTCAAAACTGTAAATTTTGTACTAAAAGCTGAATCTTTATTACCAACAATTAAAATATTATTTTTAAAATCTTTTTTAATTACATAAAGTCTTCTTCCTGTTGCTACACCAATTTTTCTTTGACCAATTGTATAATTAGCAAGTCCTTTATGTGTTCCAATAATATTACCTTCAGTATCAATAATTAATCCTTCTTTAAATTCCATATTATGTTCTCTCAAAAATTCAGAAATATCTCCATCTGGTATAAAACATAAATCTTGTGAATCTACTTTGTTATGAACGTGAATTCCAATTTTCTCAGCAATCTCCCTAATTTGTTGCTTTGTATATTCCCCATTCGGCAAAATAATTTTTTCTAACTTATCTTTTTTTATAGAAGCCAGAAAATATGATTGATCTTTTTCATAGCTTTTAGCCTTATATAACTTTCCATTCCTTATTATTGCATAATGTCCTGAAGCAACATAATCCATACCATCTTCAAGCATTTTCTCCATTAAAACACCAAATTTTATCCAATCATTACAAAAAAAGCATGGATTTGGAGTTTTGCCACGCTTATATTCGTTAATAAAGTAATTAATAACGGTTTCTCTAAAATCATCTTCTAAATGCACTACTTTAAAGTCAACACCAAACTTTGCCGCAATCTTTTTAGCATCATATGTATCTGAAGGACTGCAACAAACCTTATGTGTAATTTTTTTTGTTAAATATATCTCATCAAACACTGTCTTCATATGATAGGCAGTCACCTCATATCCTTTTTGTAAGAGAAAATATAGAGCTACTGCACTATCAACACCGCCACTTAATGCAACACCTACTTTTATAATTTTTTCCTCCTTTCAAATTCTTCACATTTTTTTAAATACGATTCTTTTAAATCTTCTAAAGTAACAGATTTTAATGATTGTTTAAATCTTTTCATAACAATTTCCCAAACTTCATTTACAGAACAAATTTCAGGTGCTAAACTTATTTTATCAGGTGCAACAAAACAAGTTATCATTGAACTAATATCATCTACTGAAGTAACAATGTCATATACTGTAATATCTTTTGGATCTTTTACTAATTTATAACCTCCGAACTTACCTCTCGATGACTCCAAAATTCCGCTTGCTACAAGTTGGGAAAGAATTTTTTGTGCAAATTCATATGGAATACTTGTCTTACATTTTGAAATCAACTCTGATGTACTCATTCTCTTATTTTCAATAGATAATAAAAGTAATAATCTTAATGCATAATCACTTTTCATTGTAACAGCCACGTTTTAGCTCCCTCCAACCTCTAAAACATATACATCATATTTTTTAATACTATTTTTTCTCGCAAGAGAAACCTCTTCTACGTAGATATCAATTCTTCTTCCATTAACAGCGCTACCTGTATCTTCTGCAATAAAAACTTTTTTTAGTTGTGGAATATATACATAACTTCCAAGTGGAATTATACTTGAATCAACAGCTACAGTTTGCCACTCTTTGGCTATTTTTCCTATCCTTGTTAATCTAAAAGTTGGATGTTGAACAATTTTACCATCATCCCAAGGGGTATAAAATGTCACATCAAATTTTCCTTTATATTTAAAAAAAAATCTAAACGGATCTTTAGGTTCACCATCAACCCAAATCTCAAAATGAAAAATTCCATGGACCTTACCTATTGGTTTTTCAGGAAAAACCCAATTATTCTCCTTAAAGCCAGTTTCTATACCTTTATAAATTGCAAGAACTCCATTTCCATGATCTACGTATAAAACATCATTACCTTTTACAGTTACTCTTCCAGGTAAAATTGGGTATACTTCTTTTCCTTCAGCGCTTATATCTATTCCAAGATTAGTCGTACCACTTTTTATATCTCCAAAATAGCTTAATATATCTTCTGGTTTAATGTCAATAGGCACTCTAACATAATCATTTAAGTTATCTATAGGAATCTTTATTACTTGTCCTGGAATAATCCGGTTTGGATCTTCAATAGCATTAAATGTAATTAGTCTTTCTACACCATCCTTACCTAAATTGTACCTTTTACTTATTATATATAAAGTATCTCCAGGCCTGATAACATAATTTATATAACCTTGTCTCAGCTTCAAAATATCTTCTATATCTTCCATTTTAAACTCTTGCTTTAAAAAATTCAATTCAGAACTAATTTGTTTGATAGTAGCAAGTTCTCTTTCTAAATTTTCTTTCGAAGAAATACTATCTACTTTAAAACTTAAGTCATTTAATCTTTCTTCCAATTCCTGAATTTTTTCAAACTTTTGTAAAATCTGACTTACCGCAATTGAATCTTGAGTAACTCCTTCACCACTTATTGACTGTATTTCATCAACTGTTTCTTTCAACGAATCTATAGTTAAATTCATTTCATATAATCTATTTTCAATGTCTAGTATCTGTTTATATCCTGTTTCATATTTTTCGAGCGCCTGATTTAACAAATCATTCACTTTACTTAATTCTAAACGTTCGGCCATTCCTTCTAAATAATTTAACCTGTAAATAACTGTTTTAAGATTGTATGAAGTTATCTCTGAAGTAACTTTGTTCATTTGATTTTGCAAATCTGAAAGTTCAATTGCAATTTTTCGGGTAAAATTTTTTAAATATTCAATATCAGCCACATTATTTATTTCATTTAATTTATTATTTAAATCATTAATCTGAGTATCAACTCTTTGAGATAAATTATCAAATTTCTTTTCCAATGAAGATATTCTTATTTCATGTTCATTCACTATGTTTTCAATACTATAAATTCGTTCCTCCAAAAGTTTATAATGATCGTATGTAACATAATTACAAGAGAATAAAAAGAACATTAAAATCAGAATTACTCCCGCATACTTTGCCATCTATCTTTCCCTACCTTTGCATAATAAGAGGAACTGTTTTTATATTTTTGCATCAATTTTGAAAACCATTTTACCGCCTCACTTTTATTTCCAAAATGCCTATTTAACTCACCAAGGTAAAATAAAATTTTTTCTTCCATTCTCCCATCGGAAATTTCTGAATTCATATAACAATTTTCAAAATTCTTAAGAGCATGCGCAAGGGCTATTTCTTCTTGTTCTTTTTCGCCGCCTTTTTCACGCAAAAGCCAAGCAATCTTTAAATAAGAATCTGCAAGTTTACAATATTTTTTTAGTAATGTAGATAATATTACTACTATAGCATAAGCTTTAAGTGCTGTATCAATATCTCTTTCATCAGTAAATTTAACATTTGATAATTTCGATTTTAGCTTACCAAGTATACTTTTTATTTTTTCAACTTCTGTTATTTTTACGTCTTTTTCAAAAATGCTTTCGTACTCTGCATATAAACATTTTGGGCAAACAACTACTTCATATAAAAAAGGATTCACATCCAAATAATTTGGTTTTAAATCTTCATCATAACTAGCAACCTTTATAGAATCGATCCTTACTTTTTTACTATAAAATTCATTCCCACATACTGGACATTTATAACTTTTATCCCATAATGCATTCATACTAATCATCCCTCAAGTAAAGCATTAACAAAATCTTCAGCATCAAACGGTTTTAAATCGTCAGCACCTTCCCCTAAACCTACAAATTTTATAGGAATCCCTAATTCTTTTGCAATTGCAATTGCAATTCCACCTTTTGCCGTTCCATCCAACTTTGTTAATACAATTCCAGTAATATCCACAAATTCTTTAAAGATCTTTGCCTGTTGCAATCCATTTTGACCTGTTACAGCATCTATTACTAAAAAAACTTCGTGTGGTGCATCTTCTATTTTCTTTTTAATTACCCTATTAATTTTTCTTAATTCTTCCATTAAATTTTTCTTGGTATGTAATCTTCCAGCAGTATCTAAAATTACTATATCTTTCTTTTTAGATATAGCATGACTTACAGCATCAAATGCAACGGCGGCAGAATCTGCACCCTCTTGATGTGCAATAAGCGTAGAAGATGTTCTCTCCGCCCATACCTTTAGTTGATCAATTGCAGCAGCTCTAAAAGTATCACATGCAGCTAACACAACTGACTTTCCAGACTTTGAAAAATATTCTGCAAGTTTTCCAGCAGTAGTAGTTTTCCCTGAACCGTTAACACCAACCATACTGATTACAAAAGGTTTTTTTTCTATTTTTAATTCACTATTAAAATTAAGTATTTCCAATAATACTTTTTTCAATGATTCATATGCATCTTCTCCTTTTAACTCCTCAATTCTATTTAAAATATACTCAGTTGCTTCAAAGCCTACATCAGATAATATTAAAAGTTCTTCTATCTCTTCTTTTGTTTCATCATCAAGCTTTTTTCCTGATAGTATACTTTTCATTTTACCGAAAAAACTTTCTCTCGTTTTTTTCAATCCTTGCTTGAACTTCTCAAAAAATCCCATTAACTTACACCTCCGATTTATTAATAACACCATATACTATTCCACTTTTTCGTGAAATAAATTCCTTAGAAAAATAATTTTTAATTTTTTCATACAAACTATCCTTTTTTAGCGTTTTAATAACGACTCTTTTTCTTGATATTCTTATCATATGTTCAAGATCATCTAAACTTAAAGATTCATATACAGCAAAACCTCTCAATGGATTTAAAGAATTACTCTCATATATTGGATTTTCAAACATTGGATCACAATATACAATATCAAATGAATTATCAGGTTGATTTCTAACAAAATTTTTATAATTATCATGTATTAGCTCTATTTTTTTCATAGCATTATTTATCCATTCTTCATCAGAAATATATCTTTTTAATCCCCATTTAACAACTCTATAAATATGCTCAGACCCTTCAGTAGCAACTACCTTTTTTGCAAAATTAGCAATTAAAATAGCATCTGAAGCAAGTCCACAAGTAGCATCATATACTACGTCCGTTCTTTCTGGCTTCAATGATTCTATTAGGTAATCTCTTTCTCCATGCTTAATATTTTCCATCCTGATCTTTGCTATCCCTTGGTGAAAAAAGAATTCTCCATCTTTCCATTTTATTTTCAACATACCCTTTTTATCTACAACATAATAAAAGTCTATTTTTCCACTTTTTAAGTATTTTGAAACATGATTTCTGTTAATATACTTTACATTAAATTCCTCTGCGATATTTTTTGCTAACCTTACAATTTCTTTATTAGCGTTGTATGATGTAGTAACAATATACCTCATTTCCTTCCCTCTCTTAACATTTTTAATTTTTCATATATAATCAAATTCTTTTCATACTTTTCCTTTAACTCTTCATATTGCTTTTTAACCTGATTTAACTCATTTAAATTTACCTTATATCTTATAATCGAACTAGCGAGTATAACCACTAAAAAAAATACTAAAAGTAAAACAAAAAGAATATATATATATCTGAATAAATTCTTCCTTTTCTTTCTTCTTTTCAAATTAAACACCTACCTAATTTTTTTACTCAGAAGGATAAATATATACGTTACTAAAATCAGAATCTGCATCCACATATATTTCATTAACTTTGTCATTTTTCAAAATTGAATAAAAATCATTATTTGATTCAACATAATAAATTTTCCCATCTTCAACTATTCCTTCTTTAATTACTTTTTTATCTTCATATAAAATCTTAGGTTTTAAAGTAGGTGTACCACTTTCATCATGGATAAAAAATACTAAATTCAATTCCTGAAAGTCTAATAAATTTAAACCATCTATTAAACCTGTAGCTTTTAAGACCACTTCTGTACTATCAATTAAATCCTTTTTCAAAGTATAAGTTACCTTAATATCATATTTCACCATTGCATCTCTTGATTTTTCAATAACTATTGGTGGAGTAACATTATTGGTTTTTCCTTTAAGATTAAAAGTAAATATATCAGAATCATTAACTTTTAAATTCACAGTTATTTCATCTAAATCTGAAAGCACAAAACTTTTTTCAAGTTTTTCTTCAAAAAAATCTTTTAAACTTGTAGAATAAAAGGCTTCAAAATAAACATTGAAATTAATTGTTTGATTTGATTCTTTTTTTGGAATTATCTTATCCAATGTAAGTGCACAACCAGAGAATAAATAGATTAGCACGCCAATTATAAGAGCTATTTGAAATTTATATTTGTAACAATCACAACGTAGCCATCTTCTTCTTGACAATCTACTTTCACCCTTTCAACAGGCACATTAAATTTTCTTGAAACAATCTCTACTACTTCTTTTTTTATTTCTTCTGAATTCTTAGAAAACACCTCAACAGGGATCTTGTGTGTTATTTCCTTTCGCCTGCTAACAATACTTTCTAATCTTTCAAGTGCCTCATCTCTAGGTTTTCTTTTTTCACTTCTTTTAAAAACATCTAATAACCACATTTAACTCACCTCTTATTAAAAAAGGACAAAAATTTTCTAAAAAAATTCTCATTATTATCGATATCTTCTGCTAGAGAAATTTCTTCACCTTTTAATCTCTTTACAATATTTTCAAAATTCTTAGAAATTCCTTCATCTTTTTCCAAAACAATCGGTATTCCCTTATTAGTAGAAATTATAACCTCATTTGAATCGGGTAAAACACCTATAAGCTTAATTGCTAAAGCCTTTTCCACATCAGCTTCTGATAACATGTCACCTTTTTTGACCATTTGTGGTTTATACTTGTTTAAAATCAACATAATATTTTCTTCATTAAATCCATTATTTTCAAGTAATCCAATTACTCTATCAGCATCAGATATCGCAGGAAGTTCTGGAGTAGTTACAACAATAGCATATTCTGATGGAGCAATTGCATTCCTAAAACCTCTTTCAATCCCGGCAGGTGAGTCAATTATAATATAATCAAAATCTTCATCAAGTTCTTTTACCAGATTAATCATATCTTCTGGTGAAACCATTTCCTTTGTTGCAATCTGTGAAGCAGCAATTAGATATAAATTTTTTAAATTTTTGTGTCTTACAAGCGCTTCTTTAGCACTAACATTCCCTCTTATTACATCAATTAGTGTATAAATTATCCTATTTTCCAACCCTAAAACTACATCTAAATTTTTTAATCCAACATCTGCATCTATTACACAAACTTTATTACCATCTTTTGCCAAAGCACAACCTAAATTTGCTGAAATTGTAGTTTTCCCCACTCCACCTTTACCAGAAGTTACAACATAAACTTTTGCCATAATCCCCACCTCTATTGCTTATTTCTATTACCTGCAAAATGTATTAATTCACTCTCGATAAAAATATCAATTTCTCCATCCATAACAGCATCAATATTCCCTGTTTCAACATTAGTTCTATGATCCTTCACCATAGTATATGGTTGGAATACATATGACCTTATTTGATTTCCCCAAGATATATCTTTTAATTCACCTTGAATTTCTTCAAGTTGTTTTTGACGCTTTTCCATTTCGAGTTGATAAAGCCTTGCTTTTAAAACTTTTAATGCCGTTTCTTTATTTTGAAGTTGTGAACGTTCTGTTTGACATGTAACGACTATTCCTGTTGGAATATGCGTAATTCTAACCGCTGATTCTGTTTTATTAACATATTGGCCACCTGCACCAGATGCTCTATATGTATCTATACGTAAATCTTCTGGATTTATTTCTATATCTATATCATCATCTATTTCTGGTATAACGTTAACCGATGCAAAGGAAGTATGACGCCTTTTATTTGCGTCAAATGGAGAAATTCTCACAAGCCTGTGAACACCTCTTTCATATTTTAAATAGCCATATGCATAATCACCTTTTATATAAATCATTGCACTTTTAATCCCAGCTTCTTCTCCCGGTTGATAATCAACAATCTGAACATCAAATCCTTTTCTCTCAGCCCAGCGCATATACATTCTCAAAAGCATTGATGCCCAATCTTGAGATTCAGTTCCACCTGCGCCCGGGTGTATTGTTAAATATGCATTATTAGCATCAAATTTACCATTTAATATCAATTCAAGTTCGAATGTTTTTACTTTTTTCTCAATTTCTTCTACCATTTCTTTAATAGTTTCAACAAAACTTTGATCTTCGTCTGATAATTCTATTGCAGCATCTAAATCTTCAAATTTTGCTTCAATATCTTTCATGTCATCAATAATCTTTCTAATTCTTTGAGCTTTTTGAGAAATTTCTCTAGCTTTTCTTTGATCACTCCAAAAATCAGAATCTCCCATTTGTTTTTCCAACTTTTCAAGCTCTTTCCTCTTATCTTCTGGATGAAATACCTTAATTATATCCTCATATTTCTTCTTTGCCTCATCAATTTTTTGTTTTAGTTCAAAATCTATCAACTCAAATACCTCCTCTATTTTTTTATTACAAAATACAGTATTGTTCCAAACATCATAATAAGTGAAGTTATAGCTATCTCTTTTAAATACGTATATTTATCATCTAATAAAACTTTTGTTTCATTAATAATTTCGTCATTTCCATCAGTAGCAATTACTTTAACTAAATATTCACCAACTTCACTAGCCCCTGAACCGTCCCATGTAAATAAATTCAAGTTAGGCTTTCCAGAAAAAACTTTTTCAAATATTTTGATATCATCTTTTAATATATCTACTGTAACTGTTGCATAAGTAGAAAGATAAATTTCCAATTCCCATCTATCCATATACCAATCATTATTTGGAGAAAATTCACTCATCTTACTTCTAATGTTTAATTCTAATTTAAGTTTTTCAAAATTCAAATTAACTGCACTTTTTTCTTCAAATTTAATATATACCTTTTTAGTTATAGGATTATATCCTGGACTTTCAAATGTAACAAAATGCTCTCCCTCTGGTAATTTTATCTCTTCATCAATGCTTCTTATTGTTCCATAGTAATAACCATTAATATAAACATTAACTGGATAAGTGTTTGAAAATACAACCAGTTTTCCAGCTTCAACTAATGGAATCTTTAAATATTTACCAGTTTTATCTACAAAAACTAATACCGAAATGTTTAAATAATCTTCATCTTTGATAGTAATAGTATGGTAACCAGATGCGTCAAAATTCACTAATAGCTGCCCAAAAATATCTGTTTGACCAGCATAAACATCATCAATATAGACATCTGCAAAAGATACACCTGTATCAATTAAAATAGAATAATCAGGAATATTTTGTGGTGCTCCAAAATTTAAATTAATATTAATACTCCAATTTACAATTGAAAAAGAAGTCACTGAAAGAATTAACAATAGTAAAAAACCTAACCTTTTAAACGTCATAAAAATCACCTGCTTTCCAAAAATACAATAATTTCAGCAACGGCTAAGTACAACTTTTTTGGAATTTCTTCTAAAACTTTTAATTTATACAATTCATCTACAAGCTCTGGAGACTTTACGATAGGGATTCCACTTTTTTTAGCAATCTCTAAAATCTTCTTAGCAACCTCTTCTTTCCCTTTTGCAACAACAAAAGGCACAAAATCTACCTCAGGATCATACTTTAAAGCAACTGCTAATTTTTCTCTAAACGTAAATCCCTCCCTCAAAATTTTCATATTTTATATAAACATTAAAAAAATACTTCTTTAGTTTTTCCTTTAATTCTTCAATATTTTCTATTATCTTCTCGGTACTTAAAATTATATCATTACCTTCTACTTTTCCCTTAATAACATTATCTTTAAAATACACTACAAATTCTTCCGTTTTTCTGTCCATAAAAATTTTAATTAACCCTAAAGAGCGAAAACCATATCTTCCACTTAATAAATTCACATAATTTCCAAACACTTTATTATCCTCATCTACTTCGCCCGCTTCAAAATATCTTTTAAATTTGCCAAAAAAATTCCTATCAATCTTTACTCTTTTGGAAAGCTCTTCAAATAAAAATGATAGTTTTTCAACTAAATTTCTATCCTCAGTTATCATTGAAGAGTAATAAATAACATTCAACGAGGGCAAGACTTTAGAAGGCCCCATCAATATTTTCCCTTTATAATCACCTTGCCCTATATTTTTTATTTCAACTTTTAAACCTTTAGGCATTTTTTTATTTGATTTAATCACTACATCACCATTATTAGTCTTAAGCCTAACTATGTTTCTATAAAGATCAGAAACTATTCCATACATATTCTTACTCCTCAAAATTATTAGAAGCAAATAATTCAGATAAAACACTATGAATTTCTGCATCGTATTTCATCGTTCTATAAAAAGCCTTTAACGCAAGAATCCTTCTTTGATGAAGAATTACATCTCCACATTCTTCTAAACTCTTCAAAACTTTATCATAATCTTCAGGGTCTGAAATAACTATTACATCTCTATAATTTTTTGCAGCAGCTCTTAATAATGCAACCCCACCAATGTCAATATTCTCAATTAATTTTTCCTCATTGCGTGTTTCTTTTGCTACAAGCTCAAACGGATATAAATTAACTACAACCATATCTATTGGTTTGATATTATTATCCGATAAGTCCTTCATATGTTTACTATCGCCAAATTTTGCGAGAATTCCACCAAATATTTTTGGATGAAGAGTTTTCACTCTACCACCAAGAATTTCTGGAAAGCCTGTAACTTCAGATACACGATTAACTGGAATACCATTTTCCTCTAATAACTTTGCAGTATTTCCAGTACTTATTATTTCCACTCCCCATCCAGAAAGCTTTCTAGCAAATTCAACGATACCCTCCTTATTGTATACACTAATAAGAGCTCTTTTGACATTCATAGTTCCCACCCCTTTTATTTATATTTTATCACAGATTGTTTTTTCTACTTAAAATAGCTACAGATTCAATATGGTAAGTTTGTGGAAACATATCAAAAATTCTTATATCTTCTATTTCATACTTTTCAAGTAGTAATTTTAAATCCCTTGCAAAAGTTGTAGGATTACATGAAACATAGCCTATTTTCTGAGGAGATAGTTCTAATATTTTTTTTATAGCTTCAGGCCCAATCCCAGCCCTTGGTGGATCAAGAACAATTACATCAAATTTTTCCTTCACTTGGTTTAAATAATCTAATGCATCAGCTTCAATAAATTTAATATTCTTTAATCCATTTATATTTGCATTTGCCCTTCCTGCCTTTACTGATACATGACTGGATTCAACTGCAATAACAAATTTTGATAAAGCAGCAAGTCTTAAAGAAAATGTTCCAAGTCCACTAAATAAATCTAAAACAATCTCATTACCATTTAAATCTAATTTTTTTGTTAAAAATTCAACCATTTTTTCCGCAACATGAAAATTATTTTGAAAAAATGCAGTTGGAGGAACTTGAAATTTTTCCCAACTAAATTCATAATTAATTACTCCATCGCCACTTAATACCTTATAAGGGCCTCTTAAAACTATTTTATCATTGCTATTCATTACATGAACAATTGACTTTATAAAAGGAAATTCTTTTTTTATTAGACTTGCTATTTTTTTACCTTCCTTGAAATACTCCGACTTTGTAACAAAAATCAACATCACTTCTCCACTTGGCGAATATCTTAATATTACATGTTTTAAGAGTCCCTTTTTACGCTTAAAATTATAAATAGGTATCTTAAAATGTGAGAGCGTTAATGACAACTTTTCAAGTATTTTACCAAAAACTTTTGGAGCAATAATACAATTTTTTACACTTACAACTTTATGACTATTCTTCATTTTAAAACCAAAAGAATAATCATTCAATATTGAATATTCCATCTTTAACCTATATTCATATTCTTTAGGACTTTTTTCAATATATAAATCGTTCAATTTTAGTTCAGCGATTCTTTCAAGTTGATCCATAAAGACCATTTTCTTAAACTCTAATTGTTTTTCATACTTTAAATCTAAAAAATTACAACCACCACAATTTCTAAAATAAGGACACTTTGCTGTTCTTCTCTCAGGGATTTTCTCAACTATCTTTTCTAAATTTCCAATTGCATAATCACTTTTTTCACTTAGAACATCCACTTCAACCAATTCACCGGGGTAGGCCCCATCTACAAAAATAACTTTTCCACCAGGCAACTTCCCTATTCCACTGCCTCCATATGCCATTTTTTCAATATATACAATCTCTGACATATTAAACCTCCAATCTAAAACAAACCTATATTTGGTGAATTTTCTTTAAAGTCCCATCCTAAAAATTTATCATCAAATTCTTTAATATAAAACAAAACAGACAATTTTTTCACATCATCAAAATTAAATACTTGATCGTGATTAAATTCAAATTCGCTAGAAACTTCAAACATCCAATGATGTAAAGATTTACTTAATGTTGCTTTCAAATTATTAAACCTTTCATTCTTAATATCATAAGTCGTATAAAAGCTAATTCCAGGATCTATTGTCTTTAAGTTAAAACCAAAAGTTAATATTTTAGTCGAAGCCTTGTATGATAAATGAAGAGAATTTTCTTGATTTTTTAAAGAATACTTGCAATAAATTTCTGGAGTTGCTTCTTTTGAACTCTTATTATATGAAAGTTCTAAAGTATTTTTATAACTATTTATAGAAAATGTTCCATTTATATAAGCATTTTTTACATAATTATACTCTATAGATTGGACAAGTTTTCCTTTCAGCTTTTGAAAAGTAAAGATATGAGTTAACTCTTTTATAGGCTGTTGTTCACCTGGATAATATTTAGTATTCAGTCTATATATCAAAGAAAAAGGTTTATTAACATAAGATAACGAAATATCACAAGGAGATAGTTTTCTTTCTTCGTTGTCATAAGTTGCTTTTGATTCAAGTTCAATCTTACCGTTTAAAACAATAAAAGAAAACTTTGAAGAAATTTCATCATCCAACCTTTTTTCTTTTAAAAAATCCCACCCTTGTTTTAATGAAAAATTCAAATTAGGAGTATTAACATATACAATACTACTCAATCTATTATACGCAGTATTTGTTGATTCATCTCGAAAATTTTCTCTTAGCTCATATTTTGCTTCAATATCAAACACTTTAAATTTTAACTTCCCACTTAACTCATAAATATCATATAATCCTAAATTAAAATAATATTTGTCAACAATTGCATTATATAAATTTGCTCCAAATCCATATTTAGCATATACTTTAACAAGTTCATTCTCAAAGCTTAAAGGATAAGAAAAAATATGCTTAATATTACTTGAAAAAGTATCATTATACACTTTACCGTAGAATTTAGTACTAAAGTGTTTATTTTTAAATGAAAAAGAATAATTTCCATATTGATATAATGTCCATGTACTATCATCTGTGAAAAATTTTGATTTTTCTAATGAATTATTAAAACTCAAATTTTGAATGTTAAATTCTGCTATTGAAAGATCTTTTTTAACATTAAAAATAGAAAACGAATTATTAACTCTACTTATATTTCTATCCCAATAAAAATTGATATCTATCTTTCCTTTGCCATAAAGATCAAAATTTAACCCAAATTTCTTATAATAACTATCGCTATTTAGATATTCTTCAAAATAAAGAGGGGAATAGCTTACTTGAAAAAATGTTTTATTAGTAACCCAATTAGAATTGTATTTTAAATTTTTCAAATCTAAATATATGTAATTTTTCTCATAATCTATAGAAAACTTTGTTTTCTTATCATCTTTTTTGTAAATACTAAATTGAGGAATAGTTTCTTCATTTTCTGTAGTAATCTTAGTAGAAAGAAGGTAATCATTAACATAAAGGTTATACTCTTGATGTGTTACAAATCCACCATCTTCATCCCATGCCAGAGAAAACGAAAAAGGAGAAAACTCACTGTCAGTTAAATTTAAAAAATAAACAGGATATGGAAATAATGGAACATCAAGTAAAAATAAAATAGAATTCTCAGCAATTAAAAATTTGTTATCATAAACATAAACTCTTAATGCTTCAATTTTGTAATGTGGATTTTCAAGTTCACACGTTGTTACATAAGCTTCTTTCATTAACACTGTTTCAGAACTTTTTTGGATAAATTCAGAATTAAAATACAGATCTATACCTTTGCCTTTTTTTTTATACTTTTCAACACCTCTTACTTTAACTATATAAGTATCATCATTATCAAAAAAGTATTTCATATAATTTGAATAATACTCTTTATTTTCTCTTCTTAAAACTACATTTCCTGCTGCTTCCAAAACTTTTACTTTATTATCCACCAAAAATATGGTTGCTTCATCAGAAAATAAAACTACATCTTCCCAATTTATGTTAACATTTTGGCTTGCAAAAATATATGAAGTATTATACACAATGCTTGATGCATCCAATGTCAAATCCTTCGAATATAAATTTGAGCTTACAAAAAACACAAAAAATACCACTAAAAATTTTGTTATCAATTCTCTAATTCTATAGGCCACAGGTGTATCTAGCATAGCAAAAAGAATGAATCCTATAATCGCAAATAAAAGATCAGGATACCAAGCCGCAAGGACCGGATTAATTAAATTTTCTTTCCCCATTGCAGAAAGCCAAGCTCCAGAGCCTTGATATAAAACAACAATTACAAAAGTAAAAATAACACTCCAAGACTTACTTTTCAATCCAAATAATAGTGATAGAGGAACACCTAGTATTACTATTATAAAAGGCCCGACTGAATTAGCGTACCTTCCATGAAGCTCTACAATCCAAGGTGAAGGATCAACTCCTAACTTTTTAAATGTCTCTATTTTTTGTATTAATTCTTCACCTGTCATATCCCTTGGAGATCTGCCGACTCTCATTAAACTCTCCAAATCATCTTTCAAATCTAGCTTTATCTTTGAAAAGCTAAGGTCTAACTTCATAAATCCATCACTATCTGTTACATACATTTTCCCGTTTATTAAGTACCAACTATTTTGTTCTTTTTCGACTTTTTTAGCTGTAATTATTCTTTCTTCACCTTGCATATTTTGAAACAAAACAACATCATATAATATCCCTTGCAGTTGATCATACCTTTTTACAAAAAAGTATTGAGATTCATCTATCTTGGTTAACACATTTTCTTTGATAGTAACTTCCGGCTTTTTATAAACATATTTTGATATTGTTTCCATTGCCTTCTGATTAAATTTCGGAACTATTTGATCATTCAAATAAAATGAGACAGCTCCAAAAATTATAGCCAAAATTAAGAAAGGATACACCAATTTTCTTGATGGAATGCCATGGACTAAAAAAGCTGTAATCTCTTTTGAACTATATAATTGCGATAATACCCAAAAAATAGAAAATAAAATTCCTACAGGAATCCCCAATGATGCAAAATATGGTAAGTTATAATATATCAATTCAAATAATTTTAAGATACTCACCCTATGTCTTACAATAATATCCGATAGTTGATACAATAATTCAACACTTGCAAATACAATAAAAGCTCCAATTCCCATCAAAAATGGGCCTAATGAAAGTTTCAAAATATATTTAGTTAATACTTTCAACTAGCTCCCCCATCCTTTTCCAAACTATCAATTGTATGTAATTTGTCTTTAAAACATTTATATTGTTTTCCTGTAATTATATAAGAAGTAGTTTCCACTATTTTAGTTGCAAGGTCTGCAATTTCTTCTATCTTTTGAGAAATTTCCAATAAAATTAATGCTCTTTTTACATATTTTGGATCTTCCATCATATATACCATCAATTCTTTTCTAATTTCATCATAAAAATTATCTATATCAGCATCTTTTTCACAAATTGTTTCCGCCCCATATATATTATTATCTGCAAACATTCTCATACTTTCTCTTAGCATTTCCATAGATATTTTGGCCATTTCAGGAATAGTAATTAAAGGTTTTAATTGAGGTTCCTTTATCAATTCCAATACCATAGTAGCAATATCAGTAGTTTTTTCGGCTATTTCTTGAAAATATCCGGAAATTATAAAACTTCCTGTTACCATTCTTAAGTTCTTTGACATTGGCATCATAGTAGAAAGTATGATCAATGCTTTTTCTCTTATCTTTAGATCCATTAGGTTTATCTCGTTTTCTTTTTTTATTACCTCAATTGAAGCATTTTCATCCCTTTCTTTCAAAGCATTAATTACTTGATTAAACAAACTTTCTACAAGCCAACCTTCTTTTAAGACCATCTTTTTCAATTCCTCAACATTTTCACTCAATATCCAATCCATACGTATCACCTTTTTATAAAAATTTTTTCCCATAACCCAATTTTTCCTTTATAGATTTGGTAAAATCATAATCTATTGGCCTTAAAATTGAAATTTTTTTCTTTGATTTTAAAACTGTAACTTTGCTAAATTTACCAAAATTTGCACCATCAATTATTAAATTTACACTTTCATCAACTTCAATATTAACTTTTTCATTATCAGGTATAACAATGCTTCTTGAGGCTAAAAATTGTGGTGCAACCGGTGTAATAACAAAAGCTTTTGTATTTGGCAATAAAATAGGGCCACCTAAAGATAATGAATATCCTGTTGAACCAGTTGGAGTACCGAGCATTATCCCATCTGCATGAAAGAATAATTCACCATCTTGAAAAGAAATCTTTATATCCACCATTTTTTGGTCCGGATCCTTAATTAAAAGAACCTCATTTAAACAAAAAGCGTTTAGTTCACTAACCTTTAGAAAAGTCCTTTCATCTAATACAAAATTATCATTTTTTAAATCTTTTAAAAATTTGTCAAACTCTTCAATAGTATAGCTTGATAAAAATCCTAATCTTCCACCTTTAAAGCCAACTAACGGATTATTAACTAAATGAGATGCCTTTAAAAAAGTTCCATCCCCACCTAATACAATTGTTAAATCAACTTTATTGTTTTTTATCCTTTCACTTGATTCACAATAATCCACTGTGTAACCTTCATTTAAAAGCAAATTTTTTAAACTTAGTGCTTTGTTAAATAGCTCTGGCTTGTAAAATATACCTAAATACTTCATTTTATATAATACCCCAATTCAATTATACTTTGAATTAAAAATCTATCAAAAAAGACTAAAACAACTATTGCTATCATTGGTGATATATCTACAGGTCCAATTCTTGGAATAAGTTTTCTAATTGGTTTTTCAATAATGTCCGCAATCGACTGAAAATAATAATAAATACTTTGCACATTAGAATTATAACTAAACCAACTTAAAATAGCAGAAATTACAATAAAGAACATTTCGATATTTATTAAAACCCTTAATGAATATCCTAAACCAATTAAAAAATTACCTAATATAAACATTTTACAAGTTCCCTCCTTCTTTATTTTCTTGGACCAAAAATTTTACTACCAATTCTTAAAATAGTCGCTCCTTCTTCTAAAGCAATTAAATAATCATTAGACATTCCCATTGAGAGTTCTACAACATTAGGAAATTCTTTTGAAACACTATCTCTTAACAATCTTGTTTTCTTAAAAACATTCCTAATTATCTCCTCATTATCTGTAAAAGGTGCCATCGTCATTAAACCAATAACCTTTACATTTTCATAAGATTTAGACTTTTCAATTAAATCCATAAGATGCTCAGGCTTTACTCCAGATTTTGTTTCTTCGCCTGAAACATTGACTTGAATCAATATTTCTTGAATCTTTCCCAATTTTTTAGAAATTTTATCTATTTCTTTAATTTCTTCACTTCTTGATACAGAGTGTATCAAACTTGCTACAGGCACAACATATTTTAATTTATTAAGCTGAATTCTTCCTATAAAATGCCACTCAATGTTATAATCTCTTAATGCCTTTGATTTATCACGTAACTCTTGCGCATAATTTTCACCAAAAATATTTATCCCTGAATCATAGGCCTCTTTTAAAACTTCAACCGGAAATGTTTTACTAACAGCTACTAACTTAATTTTACTACAGTCTCTATCTATTTGTTTACATTTATTCTTTATTGAATTTACAACTTCCATATACCTTTTATAAATTTCACTCATCAAACAATCCACCCCCATTTTTATAACCAAGGTGTTTATACGCTTTACTAGTTACTATTCTTCCTCTATGAGTTCTTGCTAAAAATCCACTTTGTAAAAGATATGGTTCGTAAACTTCGGAAATACTATCCTCTGAAAGTCCTACTGAAGCCGCCAATGATTTTAAACCTACAGGGCCGCCTTGATAAACTTCAATGATTGTCGTTAATATTTTTCTGTCCACCTCATCTAATCCTTCATTATCAATTCCTAATAATTCCATTATTTCTTCTACCATCATTACATCAATTTTCTTTTTTTCTGTTACAGTGCTCATATCACGAACTCTTCTTAATAGTCTTAATGCAATTCTTGGAGTCCCTCGAGAACGTTTTGCAAGGAGTTGCGCAGCATCTTCATCAATTTCAACGTTTAAAACAGTTGATGCCCTCTTTATTATTAAACTTAATTCTTCAACCGTATAAAAATCTAACTCCATAATCAATCCAAATCTATTTCTTAAAGGTGAACTTAATAACCCACTTCTCGTAGTAGCTCCAACAAGTGTAAAAGGTTGCAAATCAATCCTAATTGATCTTGCTGAAGGACCTTTTCCAATTAAAATATCGATTTGAAAATCTTCCATTGCAGTATACAAAATTTCTTCCACTGATTTATTCATTCTATGTATTTCATCAATAAACAAAATATCTCCATATTCCAAATTACTCAATATCGCAGCAACATCACCTTGTTTTTCTAAAATGGGACCACTTGTAATATGAATATTTGTCCCCATTTCATTTGAGATTATATGTGCAAGTGTAGTTTTTCCAAGACCAGGTGGCCCTACTAATAAAACATGATCAAGTGCTTCCTTTCTTATTTTAGAAGCATTTATAGCTAATTTAAGCCTTTTCTTTATATTTTCTTGACCTATATATTCTTCTAACTTTTGTGGTCTTATCGTCAACACATCATTTGGTAATTTCTCAGGGTCAAATATTCTCTCCGAGATAATCACACCTCCCTAAATGAAATGATACCATAAAAATATTGATATACAAACATTAAAAAGTGCTATAATATTACTTGACAATTCTAAAAATTTATGTTTTATCTAATATGTATAAAATAAAAATTTGAGGAGGGAAAGAATGGAAAGAGCAGAATTATTTAGACAAGTAAGTAAAATATTAGCCGAAAAATTGAACATTCCAATTGAAGATATTGATGAAAGTTCCAATATTATTGATGATTTAGGAGCAGATTCATTGGATGTAGTAGATCTAGTAATGATACTTGAAGATGAATATGGAATTAGAATTGAAGACGATGAACTAGAAAATATATCTACTGTTGAAGATGTAATCAACATAATTGAATCAAAATTAAAGAATCAAGGAGAGTAAAAAAAAATGAAAGCTATCAGTAAATGCCTTACTTGTCATGTTAACCAGGCTCAGAGAATACTTGACAAATTTGTTATTTCAGAACATGAAAAATGGAATATACTTAAAAAAGTGCTCAATGATTTATCCCAACTAAATTATAATCTAAAACCTATCGATATTGCCGAGGTAATGTATGAAAAGCTTGAAAACTATTTAAACAAAAGTGATCTCTATTCTGAAGAAAAGAAAAAGTCCAACGATGCAGCTTTATCTTTATATAAAGATTTTAAAAGCAGAATCCTTGATTCGAGTGATCCACTATATGAGGCAGCAAAACTTTCGGTTGCTGGCAATTTAATTGATTTTGGAGCTAAAAAAGATTCAACCGAAGAATTATTTAAGCAGGTTATAGAAATATGGAACCAACCATTTTCTATCGATGACTTTGAAGAATTTAAAAAGCTACTTTTTTCATCAAAAAATCTATTATTTATTGCCGATAATGCAGGGGAAGTAGTTTTTGATATGCTCTTTATTGAAATAATTAAAGAAACCCTACAAGATATTGAAATTTTCGTGGCACTCAAAGGAAAACCTATTATAAATGATGCAACAGTTGACGATGGCAAGTACATAGGCATCGAAAAATTTGCAACAATAATTGATACAAAACTTAAAACTGCAGGGGCTTCTTTACCAAAATCTTCTGAAGAATTTAGAAGATTATTCTACGACTCAGATATCATAATAGCAAAAGGTCAAGGAAATTTCGAAGGTCTTTCTGAAGAGTCAAGGAATAATCTATTTTTTGCATTAGTTTCTAAATGCGAAGTTATTTCTGACTTTATAGGCGTTGAAAAAAATTCAAAATTATTTATGAATTCAAAAAGAATTCGCCAAGAGTAACTATTATAGAATCTTTAACAAATCCTTTGGAGCCTTTTGGTATTACAAAGGCTCCAAAATTTTTTTCGATCTTTTTAGGTACATCTACTGCAAATCCATCTACATAACCTTCAGATAATTCTTCCATATTAAAGTATTTACAAGAAATCTTTTCCATCAATAAATCTTCATATTTAGTATTTTTTGCTACCTGTAATGCTTTTTCAATATGTAATTCTCTTGGCCTTCCCCAATCGTAAATTCTATATGTTAAATCCGAAGATTGTTGAACTTCAATTATAGTCGAATTGGGGCCTAATGCATGAACAACTCCAGCAGGAATATAAACAAATGTTCCTTTTTTAACCTTGACTTTTTGAATTACCTTTTCCCAATTTCCGCTTTTTAAAGCTTGAGGAATTAAGGAAGGATCCTCACAAATTGCAATTTCTCCATCCTTCAAAAAATACCATGCTTCACTTTTTCCCCAAGGTTCTCCTTCAACTCTTTGAGCATATTCATCATCAGGATGGACTTGTAAAGAAAGCCACGCATTTGTTGATATTAACTTTATTAACAATGGAAATCTTTTAAATTTTTTTCCACATAACTCCTTTGCTGCTTCATTAATCGTTTTTCCATTAACATCCGTGGTATAAAGTGGATGACCAGAAAGTAGCCAAACTTCACCTATTGGATTACCTTTTATTCCAAATATTTTATTTAAATTTGAATCTCCCCATACCTGCTCTCTAAACTTTGGTTCAATTTTTATCATTCTTTATACCCTCCAACAATAATGTTATCATTCTCAATTCTCAATACTGCCTTAGTTAATGGTTTATTTATATAATACTTAAGTCCTTGCAACATAATTTCAACACCAGGATAAATAACTTTTCGAGCTACAACTTTAGCATCAACTTTAATCTTATTTATCATTTCCTCAATTTCATCCAATCTTTTTTTATTTTTTTCAAGTTGTTCTTTTATATTAAGAAGAGTTGTTGTAGCTTTAACAAACAATTGTTTCTTATCATTAGGTATATCAACTTTCTTCTCTTTTAGTAGTTTATATTGTTTAACTATCTTCATTAATTTCTCAGCATTCTGCTTATCAAGCATTATTTGCGTATGAAGAAGTTTTCTCTCTTCAAGTAAATGTGGTGGAATACCAACTTCAAGATGTGTAGGAATTCCCATTTCCGAGCCAATTTCTTCAGCCTCAATTTTTACTCCTGCTATATATTCTCCCCCAACAATAACTCCTCTTCCATTCTCTGCAATAATACTTTCAGAAACTTTTACATTACAATTATTCAAAAGATCTTTGAAAATTAAATTTTTTGCTTCCAAATTTGCATTTTCGGCAAATCTTACAATCAAATCTTTAGAACATTTTACTATTCCTTTATCTCTTCCTTTAATTCCACTAACAATTATATTACCCTCTAAAGATATTACAGTTGCTGCTTCAATTATTCCTTCAACCTTTATATCTTTCTTTGACCTTACTACAAACCCTGGCTTCACATCACCTGTAATGACCACTTCCCCTGGAAAATCAATATTTCCTATCGAATAATCTACATCCCCTTTTATCTCTAAAACTTCACCTATATCAATAAAGTTTTCATTAAGATTAACTATCAATATTCCATCAACTTTCGAGTATATACTGTTATCCTTTAACTCAACGTTGTTTCCCAACTTTATCTCTACTTTATTTCCAACTTTTCCTGGTATTTTCTCACCAAATACGTTTATTCCATCTTCCCCTTCTGTTGGTTCATAAACTGTTGCAATTTTTTGACCCTTTCTTACTATTATCCTTTTGTGAGTAGGAAATTCTCTAAAATCGATATTCTTTTTATCACTTTCCTTTTCTTTTTCAAAATTTACAAACTCAATGCGACCATCTTCACCATTTTTTGGTTCCTTACCCACAGCAACTTGCAAAGGTACAGAAAATTCAGGATTTTGGCAAATTCTATTTATTACGTTATAATCTATACCATATTTAACCCCTGCTTCATTCAGCGCATCAACTATTTCTTTCGGAGTAACTTTATCATCATCACTTGCTTTTTCGAGTATTATACTTGCACTCATTTTATTTTCTGGAACTTTAACTTTTACTATCATACTATCCCCCTTAATTTCTTTACTTTATATTATTTGGTAATGGTCAATATGAATGAAATTACTGATATTGAAGCTGAAACAATTGAAATAATTAAAATAGTTCTCATATTATTGTTAGTTTCCACTAATTTATCACTCATAATGTCAAGTGCTTTTTTTGAATCTTCTTTATACTTATTCAACTCTTCAACATCATTAGAAATTTTTTCTAAATTATCTAACATAATCTTCTTATTTTCAATATCTGAAATTTTTACATTTAATTCTTCTATCTTTTGATTCAAAAGTTCAATTTTTCCTACATTATTTTCTAGGTATTGTACTCTACTATCAATTTGCTGGTATCTATTCTCTAAAATCGAAAATTTATTTACAACATTTCTGACCGTTAATATATCAATCCCTTCAAGCCTTTTTCTTAAAGAATCTAAATCCATAGAAAATGCATTAAGATCTGTTAAAATTGAATACATTTGATTAACTTTATCTTCCAATTCACTCAAGTTTTCTAATTTATCCAAATCAGAGATTTTTATATTTGACAGCTTAGTATAAAGTTCTTCTATTGAAGAAACTTTATTAGACAGCTGAGCTACTGTAACATTTAGGTTTGTAACATTTGTTGGAATATTAGAAAGTTGTTTTTCAATATCCGAAAATTTAGCAATATTTTTTGCTTGTTCTTCCAAAAAGTTTGTTTTCAAATCCTCAAGTTGATTACTTACAATATTAATCTTCTTTTCAATCTCCGAAATTTTCTCAATATCATTTATTTTTTCCTCAAATTTTTTTGTTTGAGAATTATAAACTTGAGATATCAACGTAATCTGCGCTTTAAGAGAATCAAACTCTTCTTTTTTCACATAATTTTTTTCAATATTTGCAAAAAGTGTTTCCGATGACTGAGTCAAAAATGTATCAAAAGCTTCAATCTTTTGCGTTAATTCTTCTTGCTTTGTTTCAAGATTTACCAGCCTTTTATCAATCCCACTAACTAAACCTTTTGTAATTTTTATTTCGTCACTAATGCTAGCAAGAGATTTTTCAATGTCTGAAATCTTTGAAAGGTTATATTTTTGAATTACAGTATATAAAACTTTTGCAATATCTAATCTAGTTATTAAAAGTGACGGTTTAAAATTACCATTTACATCTAAGTCCATAATTTGGTTTTCAACCAAAAATTTTACTGCTGAATATTCAGGAACAATAGGAGAAAGATCCGTTATAACTGTTTCAACAGCAAATATAATCATCATTGAAAACATTATTAGAAAAATACTTAGCACTTTTCTCATCTAATCCCCTCCATATATTTCATTTAAAATTCCTTGTTTTATTTCAACATTTTTTTCATATATTGTAATTCCATTTTTCAAAAATTCTATCCTATATTCACCTTCAGGGAGTGATAATAAGTATATTGGAGTTCTACCTATAAATTTTCCATTAATTTTTACCTCAAAAGCCTGCTTTGAGTAAATATTTACACCACAACTTTTAGGATCATCCAATATTTTATTTTCTTTTACAATAATCGATTCTTCTTTCCCATTAGAGACTACTTTCACAGTATCATCGTAATTTACATTTAATATCACCGGAGAATTATATCTTACACCTTTATACTCAATATATCCATCTTTAGTAAATATTACGCTAAAACTTTTTGGAATTTCTTCAATTGAACCATCAGTAAAACCAAACCATTCTTTATTCTTACCAACTACTTTTGTAAAATATAATCTTTTGGGAACTAGGTTATCCTTTGAAATATAACCATCAAAAAAAACAGTTAATGAATTATTCACTGAGGAAATTAAATTTTTACTTAAATTATACATAAACGTATTACTTGAAGTTGTCACGTTAATTTTTTCCTTTAATGTCTTAAACCCATCACTTTCAATGATTATCTCGTATGATCCAGGAATAACCTTAAAAATTGCAGGAGAAGTCTTTGAAATATTATTCAAAATTACATTTGCATTCTCAGGATAACCATAAACATACAAATTCACATAAACCGTTTCATCGACATTATACTCATATTCTTCAACTGCCGGAACTTCTATTTCTTGAACAGTTTTAATATAATCTTTTCCATATAATTTTAGTACATGTTTTCCAGGAAGTACTTCAACTGTAGTAGGCAATTTTATATATTTTCCATCAATAGTTGCTTCAATTACATCGTTAGATATCAATTTTAATTTTACATTTTTAGTCAAAGTTACATGAATCTTTTTTATTTGGGATGGTAAAAGTACTATTTTAAACTTTTTTGAAATATAACCGTCTTTTTCAAACGTCAAAAAAAGTTCTCCAGAACTTACTTCAAACACATCTGGAGAAGTTCCTAAAAAATTACCATTCACAATAACATTTACATTTTCAGGATCAGATGTAACTTCGATATATGAAGGAAGAGAAAGCTTTACCTTCAACACTGTATCAGTTGAGACTAATGTTTCATAAGGCGCATAACCAGGTTTTACTATTTTCAAAGTACCTGGATAATCAAGATTTTCAAGTTCTAAAACACCATCTAATGGTACAACATCTATCAATACTCCATTCCAATACACCATTGCACTAGGCTCAGTTATAATAGTTAATTTTGCAAATAAAAACATTGAAATAAACAACATTACAAAAACCGTAAATTTTTTCATACTTATCACCTATATTTCTTTAGTGATTCATTAAATAAGCTTAAGAGTTCTTTTAATTTTTCTTTAGATGATTCATCAAAATCTTTTAAAGATTCTTCAACAAACTCTATCCTCTTTAATATTACTTTATCAATTACTTTTTCTCCTTTTTTTGTTAACTTTACAGTAATTACTCTTTTATCTTTTTCCCTTCTTTTCCTCTCAACAAATCCATCAATTTCAAGTCTACTCACAAGACCTGTTGTTGTACTTTTTGCAATTCCAAGAATTTTACTCAAATCGGTCATTGTCTGTTCACCATTAAAATATAATTTTTGCATTAAATCAAACTGAGCAGGCGTAATTGGGAATTCTTTTAAAACTTCTCTTCCTTTTACCTTTACTCTAAAGCATATTTCTCTTAAAAGATTTTCAATGCTTGTGGACACAATATCACCTCTTTGAGATTAACTCTTTATATGCTAAATATGTTTCATACAAGTCAACCTTTGAGACTAATTCGTATGGAGAATGCATACTCAAAAGACCAGGTCCCATATCAATAACATTAAATCCTTCTTCAGCTAAAAATTTTGCGACTGTTCCGCCACCACCAATTCCAATCTTTCCAAGAGTTCCAACTTGCCATTTTATATCCGCAGAATTTAAAACTTTTCTTACATGAGCAACAACTTCAGCATGTGCTTCACTAGCACCTGCTTTTCCTCTAGAACCAGTATATTTTACAAGTACAATTCCTTCACCGACTTTTGCAGCATTATATTTATCATGAACATCTTTATAAGTTGGATTTATTAACGATCCAACATCAGCAGATACTACAAAAGAATTTTCTATCAATTCGTCTAACGATGCTTCTGTATCATTAGAACCATTGATTTTTAAAATTTTCCTAAAAAATTTCTTATAAAATCTAGCTTTTGCACCTGCATTTCCTTCACTTCCAATTTCTTCCCTATCAAATAATATAACAGCAGCTGATTTTTCCAAATTTTCTGCATCTATTAATGCCCTAATTGCTTGATAAGCACAAATTCTATCATCATGACCATAAGCTGCTATCAAGCTTTTATCAAACCCAACTTCCCTTGATTTAAATGCAGGGACTAGCTCAATATCAGCACTCACAAAATCTTCTTCTTCAATGTTATACAAGTCTTTCAAAATTTTTAAAACATTCTTTTTTACCGCTTCTTTTTCTTCGCTATCTAATGGGATAGAACCAACTATAAGGTTCATCTTCTCACCTTGAAACTTTTCACTAATCTTTTCATCTTTTCTATCAAGATGTGGCAATAAATCAGCTATTACAAAAACTGGTTCATTTTCTTCAAAACCAATTTTTATATTAACTTTTGTTCCATCATCTTTGTATACAACTCCAACAAGTGCTAAAGGTATATTTAACCATTGATAAAGTTTTACTCCTCCATAATAATGAGTTTTCATAAGTGCAAACCCTTCGTCTTCGTACAAAGGATTAGGTTTCAAGTCAATTCTTGGAGCATCAATGTGAGCAGCAACTATATTGAATCCATCCTCTGGCTTGTTTACAATTCTTGCAGCAACTAACGACTTATTTGCATTCGTATAAAAAACTTTTTCTTCTTTTCCTGTATATCTATCTAATGGTATAAAACCATTTTCAATAAGGAGATTTTCAAAAAAATTAACAGCAAGCCTTTCGCTGACGGCTTCATCAATAAATTTTCTATAATCTTTACTAAATTTTTCAACTTCTTCTAAATTACGTTTTCTCCACAAACTCATCCAAATCCCTCCTCACCAAATTTCTATTTCTGTTTCTAAATTGACTTTATAATTTTCATAAATTTTTTCTTTTATGTATTTGATTAAATTTACAACATCATTATATGTAGCATTATTATAATTAATAATGAATCCTGCATGTTTTTCCGAAACTTTTGCACCGCCAATCTTAAAACCTTTCAAACCAGCTTTTTCAATTGCACTACCAACATAAAAATCTTTTCTAGGTCTTTTAAAAACACTTCCCGCACTTGGGAATTCTAATGGTTGCTTTTCAACCCTTTTTAAAATTATCTCACGCATTTTCTCCAATATTACATCAGGTTCATCATTAAACTTTTTAAAAACTACTCTTAAAATAATTAAATCTTTTTCTTCTTTAAATAAACTATTCCTATAAGAAAAATTTAATTCATTAACATTAAAACGAACTATTTTATTACCATCATATGCTTCTACATATAATACCAAATCAGCAATCTCACTACCATAAGCACCTGCATTCATATAAACAGCCCCACCAACGCTGCCAGGAATACCATATAAATTCTCAAAACCAGCAATCCCATTTTTTGCAGCTATATTACACAAACTCTTAAGATTTAATCCACTTTCACAAATAATTTTATCTTCTAAAATTTCAATTTTATTTAATCTATTTGTTGATAATATAAAAAAATCCATTTTTGAATCTTTAGGTAAAACATTAGTTCCATTTCCTAAAACTTTAACTTCTCTAATGTCCTTTAAAAATGAAAAAGTTTTAATAAATATTTCAATGGAAGGTGAAACAACAAAAGCACTTACAGAGCCTCCAATTCGAAAACTCACATGGCATTTCATTGGTTCATCAATATAAACATCATTACCAAATTTTAAAACTTCTTCAATAATCTTATCTCTCATTAAACACTACCACCTTATTCCTTCCAGTTTCTTTAGCTCTATACAATGCATCATCAGCATAATGTATTAATTCGTCAGAGCTGTTAACCTTAGTTTCTGGATAACTTGCTATACCAAAACTCATTGTTACTTTAAAAGGAAATTCATCTAACTTTTCTATTTTTTTTCTTATCCTTTCAGCAATCTCATATGCTTGTTTTGAAGAAGAATAAGGCAAAAATATTATAAATTCTTCTCCTCCATATCTTCCAATAACATCTGTCAGTCTTACGTTTTTTCTCAAAATTTGAGCAATTTTTTTCAAAACTTTATCACCTATCAAATGACCATACGTGTCATTTATCTTTTTAAAATGATCTAAGTCACACATAACAACTGAAAGTTTTTCATTAAATTTACTTGCTCTTCTAAACATCTGTGATAATTTTTCAATAAAATAATATCTTGTATATAATTTTGTAAGAGGATCAAGAAAACTTCTTAACTTTAAAATTGAAGATTTTAATGAAGTTACAAAACCGTATTCAATAATTTCAAGAAAATCTAAAATGTTATATAAATTTTCCTGTGTAACAGACAATAATGGATTTGAGACATAAATTTCATAATGTAAGTATTTATCAACTTTATCTGAAATTTTTATTTTTAAAGGATCTGAGAAAATCCCATCTTCTTTTAAGATATCATCTGTATTTGAAAATTTGTATTTCTTCTCAATTTGTCTATCCTCAACAAAAATATAAACATCAGTAACTGGTAAGTATTGAACTATTTTCCCTGCAAAATAGTTTAATAAACTTTGCGGATCCTCAATTTCCTCAATTGCTTTTAATTCTTCTAAAAGATTAATTGAAAGGTTTGCTTTTTCAAAGTAACTCTTCAAACTCTTAGAAATATTTTCGGAATCTATAAATTTAGAAATATTTAAAGATTTTTCAAAAAATGGCTTCAAAAAATCATTTCTCTTTTCAATCATTTTTAAGTAATTTGTAAATCCCATTTCTTTGTATAAAGAGTAAACCTTTGACATATATATTTGATGTTTATAACTCTTACCAATTACCTTATAATATTTTGCATATCCTTCATACAATAATGCAAGAGACAGTTTTAAACCTTGACTTGAATATTCTCTTTCCAAAAAATTTAGCTGTTCTAAAAAACCATCTGGATCAACTTTGGTAATTTTGTCACCTAATAGCGCATAAATTTCCTCACGCCACAGAAAAATCTCAGAATCTCTATATTCTTTCCAAACCCTTTCAAATTCATCCAAACTTTCTGCAAAAGCAAGCTTTAAAAAGTAATCAAATCCATATTGTCTAAAAATGCTCCCATCTTTAACATTTCTATACAATTTCTTTGCTTCCGAAAATCTTTCAGAAAATAAATAAAGCATTATTAAAGCTCTAAGAAATGTTCCTCTTATGCTAACATTATCAATTATCTTTTTAAAACTTTGAAGATCATTATATCCTTCTTCAAATTCTCTATTATAAATGTGGAACAAAACTTCAAGGCTATATGTTGAAGCAAGCTCTGGTTTTAAATTCTTAAGTTTGGCTATTTTTCTAATTTTATTTAATTCTATAAAAAATTTATCAATTTGTCCCATATATAACATTATTCTTATTTTATCCAACATCGACAAGATAGCAATGTTTGAAAGCCCTGCTTTTTCCGCATATTGAATTGATTTATCTAATAAATTATTTGATATTATCATATTTGATATGTTAGACGATAGATCTTTATAAACAATCGAAAGAAGATGATATATTCTATTCTTTTTTGCTATATTTTTTGCCCTTTCAAAATAAAAATCAGATAATATTCTATTTCTTTGTAAATAGAAATTACCAAGTAAACGTAAAGCTCCTATTTTCAAGCTGCAAACAAATGTAGTAGTACATGGAATATCACAAATTTTCTGCAATACTCCTAAATTTATTTTCTCATATTCTTCAAGTGTATATAAAGTTTGATAATATACCAACTTTCTCCTATAACTTCCTATAACTCCAAATCCATTTAATCTTTCCTCGTCTTCTTCAAAGTACTTTTTTAAAATATCATATTGTAAATTTATTTGCATTTTTAAAATTTTTAAAAATTCAAAAATCTTCTTATCAGGTATTTCAAAATCTACTTCTTTAAACGTTCTTTGATAAACTTCAAGTTTAAACCTAAGTAAAGTGTATAAAATTTTATTTTCAGGTATCAGTTTTTCTGTTTCATCTATAAGAAATAATAATAAATTAGGCGAATAATATTCCTCTAATCCTCTTCTGATCGACTTTATATAATATATGACAGCTTTATTTTCTTGATTTAACATTTTGTAATGCCAAGCAATTTTTTGATAAACACCAAAAAACGTCATTTTTGAATAATTTTCAATTAACTTTTTATGTAAATATTCCTTGTTTTCTATTTTCTCATAAAATTTTTCCCAATACTGTCTTAATGTAAATCTCCAGACATTATACTCTCTATATAAAAACCCCTTGCTCTCAAGTAATTTAACCAAATCTTGAAAAGAAATATCACATACGTTTTCAAGCAATTCTAACTCTTCATTTGTAAATTTTTGACCTAAAATTGCAATATTTTTAGCTTTAGAAAATAGATCTCTATCTAAATTTTTGATAATATCATACACTTGTTCAATGTTAGTATGCGATAATCTATCAAAATCGCATTCCCAAACTTTCTTTTCTATATTTTTTACCAATATCTTTTTCTCTACAAGCAATTTTAGCACTTCAACCAATATACCTGGATATCCAGAACTAATCTTAAACAAAAAATCAGTTAGAATATCTATACCATTTATTTTAACAAACGATTTTTCAAGAATTTTTTTTATATCATCTTTCGAAAATCTATCTACATTAATAATAAATTCAAATTCATCAAATACCTCAGTAGAAAACGCTATAATTTGATGTTTATTAACAAAATTAAGTGATATAAGTTCTTTCAAAAACGCTTTAAAATTATCAAATTTTTCATGATAATCATCAACTAAAATAAACAAATCTCCTATACTATCAATAACTTCTCCAACAAGAGGAACAATAACATCTATTTTTCCACCATTTTTTATCACGTAAAAAAGCTCTTCAAGAACCTCATCAGCTACTTTCCCTGCAGCAACTTGTAGTAATTGATTAACCAATTGAGTAATACTAGTCGGCCTTAAAACTATCTTTCCTTCCATTTGAAGTCTATCTTGTAGCATATTTAAAAGTGTGGTTTTTCCTAATCTTTGATCTCCAACAACTCCAATAAATTTATAACTCTTTTTATTTACTAACTCCAGTATTTTATACAACTCAGGCCTTTCAATTATTGGTATAACAAATTCGTCATTTACAAAACTCTGGTAGAGAGATGGTGCAACAAAATGTATTGTTCTCTCATTTAATTCTTCTTTTACCATATTTGGAATAATTGAACTAAAAAATTCGTTTTCCAAATCTAAACCTTCTAGAGCTTTACCAAACACATACACTACTGATCTATCATTAAATTTAAACTCTTTTTCAAACTCTGGTGCTATAAATGTTCTAGGGTTTTTTGGGGGAACAATATTTTTACTCAACCAAACAGGAGGCTGAATAATAACATCATTTTCGTTCAATAATATGTCATCATATGAAAAAACTGGAAATGAAAGATTTGGAATATGAAAAACTTGTTGAGCAATATTCAACATTTTGTAAGCAATTAGCTCTTTTGAATCTATAGAAAGTTTCTCAATATTTACTTCATTTTCTCCATAATATGGAAATACTACTGTATAAAAATCTTCTTCTACAAAAAATCTCTCAGGTTTTAAAAACTCATCCACATAAGAAATTAAATTCAAAAATATTGAAAAATCTCTAAAATTACTAACTATTTCCTTACTTATCTTCTTAATCCTTTTTAATTTACCATCTTCTTCAATTAAAAACTCGTCTCCGTTATAAGTTTTTCTAAAAAACTTTACTATTTTCATATGTTCCCCCCTAGGATTTCATAAACTCATGGTTTTTGATTTTTAATTTCAGATATAGTCAGTTCAACAACCTCATTCACTATATCCTCTATTTTTCCTTTAACTGAAGCTCCAGCAGCCCTAGGATGACCCCCTCCACCAATTAACAGCGCAACTTTACCTACATCAAACCATTCTTTCGACCTAAAACTGATATGGACTTCACCTTCAGTATACTCATAAAAAAATATTGCAACTTCAACACCTTTTATTGAACGTATCTCGCTTACAAATCCTCCACTATCTTCATCTGTACAATTTAACTCTTCATAATCTTCTTTACTTAAATAAGAATAAGCTAAAAGCCCTTCAGATTCTATTTTAAGTTTTTCTATCATTCTTGATAAAAGCTTAAATTGTTCTAACCTTTTATTTTCTAAAATCATTCTAGCAATCACATCTGGCTTTGCACCAAGAGAAATTAAAGCTGCCGCATCCTTAAAAACTCTTTCATCAGCATTAGAATACCTGAAAAAGCCAGTATCTGTCTCAATTCCAAGTAAATTTATCAAAGCAAGTCTTTCATCATAGTCTACTTCTAATTCTCTGTTTATTCTTAATATCATTTGAGCTGTAGCACCAAACGTTGGATCTACCCAATTAATATTTCCAAACAATGTATTAGTTGCATGATGATCTATTACTAAAACATTATAATCATTCAAATATTGTGAAAAACGCCCAACTCTGTCTGGACTTGACGCATCTACTATAGCAATAATATCCGGTGCAAAATTTTTTATATCTACTTCTTCAAAAGATCTTATAAGTGAAACTTCATCTATTTCACTAAGGTAAGATGGTATTTTCCAATCAATAGCTGGAATAACTTCTTTACCAAGCTTTTTCAAACCAAGCGTTAAAGATAATACTGAACTTATATCATCACCATCAGGCATAATATGACCTAAAACCAAAACTTTATTAGCTTGTTTCAAATTTGCAACTATATTTAAAAAATTATTTGCTACCAAATTAGAGCACCTCCAGAGTTTTTAAAATAATCTTTGAAAATGTATCTTTAACCCTATTTGCAACTTCAACAACCTCTTTATGAGATAAAGGTACATCCAAAATTCCAGCAGCCATATTAGTTACACATGAAAAAGACAATGTTTTAATACCACAATGCTTTGCAGCAATAATTTCAGGAACAGTTGACATCCCAACTAAATCCGCACCTAATCTTTTAAATGCTCTAATTTCGGCAGGAGTTTCATAGCTTGGACCTAAAACTGCCATATAGACACCTTCTTTTAAGTTAGGAAACTCTTTCTTGACCTTTTCATACCATTCAAAATCAACTACACTGGACATATCAGGAAATCTCGGTCCAAAATATTCATTATTTGGACCTCTTAAAGGATTTCTAAATTGAAAATTGATTATATCTTTTATTAATACAACATCTCCAGGCTCAAAATCTCTATTTATTCCACCTGCCGCATTAGTAATAAGTAATTTCTTAACACCCAATTCTCTTAATGTATAAATTACAAACTTTATTGTTTCAGGATTCCAACCTTCGTATAAATGAAATCTTCCTTTTAAAACTACAACATTTTTACCTGACAAATTACCAAATACTAATTTTCCTTCATGACCAGGAACGGTAGAATACGGGAAATTAGGGATGTCCTTATACGATATTTCTGAGGAATTTTCAATTTTATCAGCTAAAAATCCCAATCCTGAACCTAATATTAATCCAATATCAGGTAAAATTCTTATTTGATTTTTTATAAATTCAACAGTTTCTTTTATTTTTTCATTCAATTTTTGCACCTCCTTTGTTATAATAATTATAGCATAAAATTTTTGAGGAGGAAAAAGCATGGTTAAGTTAAGTGGGTCAATACTTGCTGCAAACTTATCAAATCTTGAAAGTGAAATTAAAAGAATTGAAAAATTCATTGACGAAATTCACTTTGACACTATGGATGGACATTTTGTTCCCAACTTAACATTTGGCTATCCCTTAATAGAAGCTGTTAAAAACTGCACCAATCTACCTATAGATGTTCATCTTATGGTAACAAACCCTGAATTTCATGTTGAGAAACTAAAAGAGTATGATATTCAAAGAATTACTGTTCATTTAGAAACTACATATCATATACACAGATTGATATCAAGAATTAAAGAATACGGTTTTGAAGCATTTGTTGCATTAAACCCCGGTACACCTTTATACTTGATTGAAGAAATTATACCTTTTTTAGACGGTGTGCTAGTAATGAGTGTAAACCCAGGATTTTCAGGTCAAAAATTTATTGCAAAGTCAATTGAAAAAATAAAAACACTAAAAAATTGGAAAGAAAAATATGGCTTAAACTTTTCAATTGCAGTTGACGGTGGGATTAATGAAACCAATGCTGATGTTGTTTCTTCAGCTGGTGCAGACATACTTGTAATGGGATATGGTATTTTTAAAAATAACAATTTAGAGCAGTTTAGTAAACTTTTGAAAAAATGATCACTGCAATAGTTAGTCCATATTCATTTTCAGGATCAATTTTAAAAATTGAAGACACAGTTAAATATGCGAGTATTAATGGAGCAAAATGCTTAATGCTTTGCGATACTAATTTTCATGCTACTATTAAATTTATTGAAATATGTAAAAGCTATGGTATAAAACCTATTATTTCATTTAAGCATAATAATAAAGTATTTTATGCAAAAAATACATATGAATTATACGAGCTGTTTGAAGCATATAACAAAAATGATTTTTCAAAAATAAACCTAAATTACATCCCTTTAGATGACATATATTTTGCTTATTATCTTCCAGGTCAAAGGTATTTATACGAGATTTTTTCAAAATTTTTAGGTTGTAATCCTGTAGAAAAAGGAGTTTTAAAAAAGATTTACTGTAACCTACAAGTATCAGATTACAACATAAAATCAGATCAAGTACTTCCGAAGGCAAACAAAAACTTTCTTGAATTTAGAAATGTTAAGAATCCCATCTACAAAAAAAGAATAGAAAAAGAAGTCTCAATAATAAAAGAAAAAAATTTTGTTGATTACTTTTATACAGTTTATAAAATTATTAATATAGCGAAAAAGAATAATATAAAAATTGGACCTGGACGTGGAAGTGCCGTTGGTTCATTAGTTTCATATTTTCTTAGAATAACAAGCATAGATCCCATTAAATATGATCTACTGTTTGAAAGGTTTTTAAATAAAGGTAGGAATGAACCACCTGATATTGATTTAGATGTGGAAGATACAAAAAGAAAGTTATTAATTGAAAAGATTAGGGAAGAATTTAAATATGTATATTACATTACAACATTTTCAAGTATTGGAGAAAAAACTTTAAAAAAAATTGCGTATGAGAATAAAATTTCATCGGACAAAATCAAATATCTTTTAAACCTTCCAATACATAAAAGTGTTCATGCTGCTGGAATAATCATCTCCAAAGAAAAGATTAATGCTCCTATAAAAGAACAAACAATAGAATGGGATATGGAATCACTTAATAAAATTGGATATATTAAATTTGATCTACTTGGTTTGAAAACTCTTACTATTTTATCAGAACTTGAGAAAAAATTTGGAGCTCCAAGGTTAAATGATCAAAAAACGTTCCATTTAATCTCAAAAGGTTTTACGAACGGTATATTCCAACTTGATAGCAATATAGGAAAAAAGGTTATTAGAACCATAAAACCTAGAAATATAAAAGAATTGTCTATAGCTTTGTCTTTAAATAGACCTGGTCCTTTAAAGGCTGGAATAGATAAAAAATATGCCAATTCAAAAATTGAAAATAGCTCACAGAAATTAGATGTTCTCAAAGATACTAATGGTGTACTAATATTCCAAGAACAAATAATGAAAATAGCTACTGATTATGCAGATTTTTCAGAAGAAGAAGCAGATGTTTTTAGAAAGGCGGTTTCCAAAAAAGACAAGCAAATTATGAAACCTCTCTTAAAAAAATTAAAAGAGGGACTGTTGAAAAAGCTTAATCCAAATACTGTAAATGAATTGATAGAGACTATAATAGAATTTTCAGAATATGCTTTTAACAAATCTCATGCAATTGCTTATGCTCATATAACATACTATCTATCATATTTTAAAACTCATTTTCCAAAACAGTTTTACAAAACAATTTTAAAATATGATTCTTCAAAATCTGAAAAATTGATTTTAGAACTTCATTCAAGGGGATTTAAAGTTATTCCACCAAACCTTACTCAAAACGAATTAGAAAATTTAGAAAATAATATTTTCGAAATTCCTATAACCTTAATTTCTGGAATTAATGAAAAAACTGGGTTGCAAATCATCAAAAACAAACCTTACGATTCATTACAAAATTTCTTGCACAAAAATTCGAACATCAATTATTCAGTTATAGAGTCGCTTATAAAAATTGGAAGCTTTGATTACCTATCAGATAGCAGACGAGCACTTCTTGTTCAGTTAAAAGAATTAAGAACCGGAATTAATACAAAAATGTTAGAAATATCTAGTTCACTCTTTGGGAAAAAGTTTTCCAACGAATACAAAACAGAAAAAAGATGGGAACGATGCGACATGGAATATACAACTGTAGGATTTTGTATTTCAAAACCTGTAGAAAAGTTCGAAAACAAATTGTCTCCTCTTTCTTTAGCATTATCTCGAAATCAAAAAATCGCATCCCATGTTTCAGTAATTGGCGGATATGCAACAGATGGAATTTCTACTATAAAATTAAACGTACCTGATGGTGAATATACGATTATACCCGAGAAAGATTTTTTAATCTTTCAAGGTCGAAGAAAAATTTTGTACGAAATTGAAAAACTAAATTCTAAAGAAGATATTGAAAAGGGCAATGAATTTGAATATGTTTCACTTAAAGAAAAAAGAATAAAAATAAAAAATGCAAGACCTGTTTTAGATGAATATATAATCTTCGTAGAAGGTGAAAAAAATGTTTATTAACGAAAAAATTTGTAAAAAATGTGGTGGTAAATGTTGTAAAAGTTATCCAGGAATTGCCCTCCCTAAAGATTTTGGAAATAACAAAGAAGAAATATTTCAAAAACTCACCCAAGCCCTAAAGTCTGGAAAATGGGCAATTGATTGGAATGACAGAAAAAAAGAAGAATATTTTGTAAGGCCTGCAGTTAAAGGAAAAGAAAACTTGATCTTTGATCATTCAATTTCTGGCGAATGCGTTTTTTTAACAAAAACAGGTTGTAAACTTAAATATAATGAACGACCAAGTGGCTGTCTTCTTTTAGAACCAAAATCTAATGAAAAATGTAAACAACATCTTTCAAAAAGACAGGCCATAGAAGAATGGAGTAAATATAAAGACATTATAATTGAGGCTGTAATAAATGCTGAAGAAATTGAGATTTCCGGTAAGTAGTCAAGTAAGAAATAGAGAGAAAAACAAAAATATTTAGTCATATAATATGGCTTTTGAGAATTAAATATTCTTATTTGTAAATAACATTCTTTCTTAAACTATTTACATCTATCTATTAGGTACATAAGGTACGTTGTTTTTGAGTAAGTAATACACCAAATTTACCAGCTTTCTTGCACTTAAAATAAGAGCTCTCATATGTTTGTGTGTAGTTGTTTGAACATATTTTCTTCGATAATAGTCTTTGAAAATTGGATCATATATTCTTAGTGAATTTGCTGCCCAAGGTATGTTCTAAGGTACTTATTTGCTTTTTTGGTTAGTTGAGTATTCTCTGATTTGTAGTTACCACTTTGTTTAATGTTCCATACAAGGCCGGCATACGAAGCTAAAGCTGAAGCATTTCTAAAACGATTGATATCACCTATTTCAGCAATTATACCAGCAGCAGTGATATCACCTATTCCTTTGACTGTAGTTAGAGTATTTGGAATTCTTTTAATTAATTTACTTATTTCTTTTTTTACTAAATTGATTTGCTTTTCATAATGTTGGATTAATTCGATAGTGGATACAATAGAAAGCCTTAAAGTATTAGAAGGATTAGGAGATAACCTCAAGGCATTTTTGGCAAGAGATTGAATCTTTTCAGCCAAATCTTTAGAAGAAACAATGTGTCTAGAAACTTTGGTTATATACTCAAATAATTCTTCAAGAGGCATAGTAGCAATTTCTTCAACTGTAAAATCTTTAAGCAATGATTCATATGTTTTGTTCAATTTAAAATCAAGTTTTGGGAAGTACAAAGAACCATATGAATAAAGTCTGAGTTTTAGTCTGGCAATATCTTCGTTAAGTTTTAAATAAAGTCTTGTAAGATTACGTAGCTCACTAATGATATATGAGTTATTAACAAAAGGGACTAAAGAATCAGGGAATTTAGAAGCAATATCAAAAATGAGTTTAGCATCAATTTTGTCAGTTTTAACCCAAAAGACAGGGATATGATTTTGAAAGAAATAATTTGCAACATCAAAAGAATAAACACCGTGGATTCAAGAACAAGAATAAAGTCAGAAGAAGCCTCAGGCCCTTTGTTAAACAAGTCAAAAATGCCTTGAGGAGAGTTATCAACAAAACCTTTGCCAATAAAGTTAGAGTAAAAAGACAGAGAGCTCTTTGAAACATCAATAGCTAAAATAGCCATAGAAATCACCTCGGTATTGAGTACACATTTTACAACCTCGCGGTATATAAGAATACGAGGAAAAACATTTTCCGGCAAGTAAAAAGATGCACTCTAGTTAGGCAATCTTATTTAAGAGACCTAAGTCTCAAGGAGGAGAAACCTAAAACTATTTTACCAGAGGTGTATGATAATAAACAAAATAGTTAAAATTAACTATTTGAAATTACATAACACTATTTACTTTTCAATGACCAATTTATACTTTTTACTAAACTTATTATACGAGGAGGGATTTAATATGAAAAAATTTATAATTTTTTTAGCATTTTTTATTATATCTCTTGTAATAATTTTTATAAAAGGTTCAATATACACTGGCCCTGATGTATTTTTACCGGGATTTAAGTATGGAAAATCATTAAATGAAATTGACAATGAAAGTGTTAAAAATTTTGCAAAGCTCTCAAAAGACTTTAACGATGGCAATTCACTATTTGTCATTATTTATTCGGATAATGGCTTCTTCAATAAAGAAAATACAAAAAAACTTTTAAATCTAACGAGTGAGTTATTAAATGAACCTTACATATCTACAATTATATCTCCTGCAAATTTTCCAAAAATTGTTGGTTTTTCTATAACAACCTACATAAAAGATAATGTTCTACAAAAAGAAATTTTAACTGATAAAAACGCAGGTAATTTAATCAGTAAAGATGGAAAATATTCAATTATAAATTTGACATTTAAACAAAATATAGATGCGAGAAAATACATCACTAAAATTGAAAACCATATAAAAAAATTCTTTGAAAATTATTATCTTTTTGGTGAGCCAGTAATTGATAGTGAGCTTTTTAAAGAATTGTTAAAGCAAATGTATATTTATCCAGTTATCATGTTATTACTAATATTGTTCTTTTTCTATTTTCAAACAAAATCACTTAAAGTTGCTTTTTTTTCAGTCTTTGCCCCCATAATTTCTTCTATTTTTACAGTTTCCATTATATTTTTATTTAATAGACCATTAAACACATTAACAGTTATGATATTTTCATTTTTATTAATTATTGGTTCAGGATATGGTCTTCATTACTATAATGCGTACTTTAGAATCAAAGATTTTGAAAAAACTAAAAAACATATTCAAATTCCTATTATATTTTCAATGCTAACAACTGTTGCAGGATTTTTATCATTTTTATTTGTAAATATAGAATCATTTAAGGAGCTAGGATTATTAGTATCTATAGGTCTTATAATAAACGTTTTATTAATATTCAGTTTTAGTAAAGAAATTTTTAAAAATACAAACCCAAAAAAAAGGCCAATAAATTTTGGTATAAAGTATTTTGGCGACAAAATTTCTTTTACCTTACTAATTATTTTTATAGTAATTGCAATCATATCACCATTATTAATTAAAAATATTTCAATAAAATCAGATATGATTTCTTATTTCTCAAAAGATTCAAAAATTGGAAAAGCCTATAATATAATGGAGCAATTTTTTAATTTTAGAGAACCCATATTTTTAGTTTTAGAAAAAAACTCACCATTTATTGCAAGCGACAATAAAAAAATTAAAAATATTTTAGAAACTTTAGAAAATACTGAATATGTCTCTAATACAAATTTTCCAATTGATATTCCAATACCAATTCTTTACAGTTTTTCAAAAAATAATCCATTGTTAAAGTATTACATATCTTCAAATTCAAAAATTAGAATTATAATTAACTTAACAAAAAAAGGATATGAAAATATAGATGAAATTTTAAATATACTAAAGGAAATAACACCTTACAAATATTACGTTGCTGGTTCTGCACTAATTTGGAATGATATAAATAAAAATATATTAAATGCACAAATTAAGTCAATCATTTTTGCAGGAATATTAATATTTGCTATGGTATTTATAATTTTTAAATCAATTAGAATCACATTAAGTGTAATAATTCCAATAGGATTTACATCACTATTTAATTTCATATTTATGACTATTTTTAAAATCAATCTTGATGTTTCAACATCAATAACATCGAGTATACTAATGGGACTTGTCATTGACTATTCCATTCATCTTGCAAATGATGAAAAAAATACAAAATCTCCAGAAAAATCTGTAATAAACGTAGGACCACCAATACTTGCAAATGGTATAGGTCTCATACTTGGTTTCTCCGTTTTATTATTCTCCTCTTTAAAGTTATTTAAATCAATTTCATTATTAATAATTTTCGGAATTTTAATAGGATTAAGTTTTACTCTTATTATTCAACCTTATATACTTAAGAAATTTACTCTAATTAACAATCCTTACAGAGGTTTCAAAAAATAAAATTCAAACTTTTTATGACAATTTATAAAATATAATAATATAAAAATTAGAGCAAGAAAAAAACAAAAGTTAATAACTACAGATAAAATATTAATATATTCAAACCTTTTTAAAGTTAGAACTAATGAAAGGGAATAAAAGTAAGTAAAGATAGTAGAATCAAAAAAAGAAGATGATTATCAGTAATTTCATACAGCATGTTTCAGAATAAAACGAATTAAAAGTAAAAAGTGAAAATTACAAACACAGATTCATTTTAATGAAGACATGTGGTATAAACATTGAAAAATAGAAAAATAAAACCAAATACATCTGAAAAAGAATAAAAAAATGACAAATAGTATCAAGTAAGTTTTAGAAAAAACAAAAAACCTCTCCGCAGATGGAGAGGTTCAAGTAAGAAGTATTAACATAACAAACCCCGGGCACTACCTACTCTCGCAAGGGGCGAACCCC